>CALAKR010000144.1 GCA_937923225.1 uncultured Aquabacterium sp.
TGAAACACATACTGCAGGTCACCCCCATGGAAGGCCAGCCAGTCGATGAAGGGATCGGGCGCGAACTGCGGCGCGGTGCGATCGGCGAACTCGAAGGCATAGGTCGGTGTCACACGGGACAAGGAGCGCGCCATGCGGTGCGCCACGCAGCTGAACACCTTGTCGGTGATCAGCGATGAGGCCGCCACATCCACGCTGCCCAGGTTGGCCGCGCTGTACAGGCTGGTGTAGACCGGTGCGGCACTGCCCAGCAGGTAGCCCGCCACGCTGTCGTAGTCAGCCTGCGTCATCACACGGCCATAGCCCAGGTGGAACAAGGGCAGGATGAAGCCACGACCTTCATCGCGGTTGGCGCCCACCATCACGGGCACCCGGTTGACGCGGCCCAGCGCCATGGCCTTGAGCGGGGCCATCGGCAGGGTGACACCATCTTCCGTGGCCGACCAGATGTCGAACTTGGTGACCGAATCCTCATAGGCCGGTGACACGGCCAGGATGTCCTCCACCGACTTGCTGCGCAGGCAGGCCATCTGCCCGCTGCCGGCGGCGCAACCCAGGCGATCACCCAGCGCATCGCCATAGGCGCGTGCTGTGGCCAAAGGCTTGGAGGCGATCCCGCACGAGGCGCTCTGCATGATGACGCGCTCGAACAGGCCATGCGCCTTGGGCGAGGCCAGCGCCAGGCAACCCGCCGTGCCGCCGGACGACTGCCCCGCCATGGTCACCTTGCCCGCGTCGCCGCCGAAGGCCTCGATGTTGCGCTTGACCCAACGCAGTGCCAGCCACTGGTCCTGCAGGCCGAAGTTCACGCCCGGCCCTTCACTGCCCATGCCAGAGGTGGCAAGGAAGCCGAATGCGCCCAGGCGGTAGTTGATGGTGACGACGACAGCATCGGTCTTGAGGGCCATGATGCTGGCGTCGTACTGGCTACCGGTGCCCACCTGGAAGGCCCCACCGTGCACCCACACGATCACCGGGCGCTTGCCGTGGGCCGGCGCGGGCGGTGCGTACACGTTCAGGCTGAGGCAATCCTCATCCACCGAGGCCTGCGCAAACAGGCCTGGGTACTGCGGGCAGGCCGAGCCGAACTGCGTGGCACTGCGGGTGCCCACCCACGCGGGGGCGGGCTGCGGCGCCTTCCATCTCAAGGGCCCCACGGGCGCCTGCCCATAGGGGATGCCCAGGAACTGCCGCACCCCGGACACCGACTGTCCCGCCAGCCAGCCTTGATCAACCTGGACCGTGGTCTGCGCCCGAACCGCTTGAGCGGCTCCGAGCCACAGGGCGCTGACCGAAACGAGAGCCCCCAACAAGGGCTTGACGACACGAGAACTGACTCTGTTCAAGATGGACTCCTTGTGATCTGTGTGTAACGTGTAAAACCACGCCAAACGGATCATCGACAAGGCCCCATCAGGCTGATGTCTATCTACAAATCGTTTCGTCACGTCTGCGTGAAATAAATCACGATTTATCTTGTAAGTTGCAATTTATGCCATGTTTGCCGATTCACATCTCGGGAAATCAGGGCAGCACGATGGCGGGATCCTCCACCCAGCGCCATTGGCCGGGGGCCAGGTCTTCGGGCAGTGCCAAGCGGCCGATGCTGCTGCGGTGCAGCCCCTCCACCCGGTTGCTCACGGCAGCCACCATGCGCTTGACCTGGTGGTACTTGCCCTGCAGCAGGGTCAGGCGCAGGTGCGTCTCGCCGATGGCGTCGATGCGCTCGGCGGCGTCGGCCTTCACGGGCAGCGGGTCGTCGTCCAGCACGACGCCGGCCAGCAGCTGCTGCAGTTGCTTGTCGCTCACCGGGTGCTTGCACGTCACCTCGTAGACCTTGGGCACGTGGTGCTTGGGCGAGGTCAGCTTGTGCAGCAGCGGGCCGTCGTCCGTCATCAAGAGCAGGCCGGTGGTGTCCTGGTCCAGGCGGCCCACCGGTTGCAGGCCCCGGCGGCGCAGGGCCACGGGCAGCAGGTTGTGCACGCCGGGCCAGGCGCCGGGCTTGAGCGAGCACTCGTAGCCGGCGGGCTTGTGCAGCATCACCAGCGCCTTGACGTGCGTGACCCAGGGCTGGCCTTCGATCTCCAGCGACAGGCGGTCTTCCATGAACGGCGCATCGGGGTCGTCCACCACGGTGCCGTCTACCTTGACCAGGCCATTGAGGATGAGACCGTCGCACTCACGGCGGGCACCGAAGCCCTGGGCGAAGAGAATCTGGCTGAGCGGCGCGTGGCCGGCGGGCAATCTGGAACGGGGCGGCATGGCGGGGCCTGAGGCTTTCTGGCAAAAACGCCATTGTGCTGCGATGATGGCCATCCCACGACAGCACGGAGCCGCCCATTGAAAGTTCACCACCTCAATTGCGGCTCCATGTGCCCCCTGGGGCGCCGTCTGATCAACGGTGAAGGCGGCTGGCTGGCGCCGGGCCACATGTGCTGCCACTGCCTGCTCATCGAGGGGCGCAACAGCCTGATCCTGGTGGACACCGGCCTGGGCACGGCCGATGTGGCAAATCCCTCACGGCTGGGCGTGGCCTTCAACGCCGTGGTGCGGCCCCGCCTGCTGATGGACGAGACCGCGCTGCACCAGATCCGCGCGCTGGGGCTGGATCCGAACGACGTGCAGCACATCGTGCCCACCCACCTGGACCTGGACCACGCCGGGGGCCTGGGCGATTTCCCTCAGGCGCAGGTGCACGTGCATGCACCCGAGTTGAAGGCTGCGCTGGAGCGCCCCACCCTGCACGAGAAAAGCCGCTACATCCCGGCCCAGTGGGCGCATGGGCCGCAATGGGCCTCGCACAGCGTCAACGGAGACAAATGGCTGGGCTTCGATGCCGTGCGGGCGTTGCCCGACACCGACGAAGAGGTGCTGCTGGTGCCGCTGGCCGGCCACACGCGCGGCCATGTCGGCGTGGCGGTGCGCACGGGCAGCGGCTGGCTGCTGCATTGTGGTGATGCTTATTTCTTCCGCGGCGAGCTGGATGCCGATCCGCACTGCCCCATCGGCCTGCGCATCTTCCAGTCCCTGGTGCAGATGAACGGCCCGCAGCGCCTGGGCAACCAGCGCCGGCTGCGTGAACTCAAGCGCGACCATGGCCGCGAGGTGACGCTGTTCTGCGCGCATGACCCGGTGGAGTTGCAGGCGCTGGAGCAGCCTTTCAGCACCGCGATGGCTGCGGCCTGAATCCGGACGCCCGGCGCGTGCTTGTGGCCGCGCCATCAGCCGGATCCAGGCCGGCGTCTGCGCTGATCACATGGGCATCAGCGCAGACGAGGCAGCATCAGGCGAACACGCCCGCGCTGTCCTGCATGCGGGCGGACACTTCACCCAGATGGTGCAAGGTGTCGCCCAGGCTCAGCTCCATCACCGTCAGGCGCTTGAAGAAGTGGCCGGCGGCGTACTCTTCCGTCACGCCGATGCCACCGTGCAGCTGCACGGCCTGCTGCGCCACGAAGCGCATCGACTGGCCCAGTTGCACCTTGGCCTGCGACAGCGCGCGGCGGCGCTCGGCGGCCGGGGCCGTGAGCTTGAGCGTGGCGTAGTAGCTCATCGAGCGGGCCAGCTCCAGTTGCATCTTCATGTCGGCCGCGCGGTGGCGCAGGGCCTGGAAGCTGCCGATCAGCACATTGAACTGCTTGCGGGTGTTGAGGTATTCCACCGTCAGCGCCAGCAGGCTTTCCATCGCGCCGACACCTTCGGCGCACAGCGCGGCGATGCCGATGTCGACCATGTGCTCCAGCGGGGCGAAGCCGTCCTTGGCGATCAATGCGGCAGGCGCGTTGTCGAAGGTCAGCTCGGCCGCGCGTGAACCATCGAGCAGCGCATAAGGCTGGGCCTTGAGGCCCGGGGCGCCACGCTCCAACAGGAACAGGGCGATGCCTTCGGGCGCATCGACCGCGCCGCTCACGCGGGCCGGCACCACGTAGGCCTCGGCCACGGCGTCGTCACCACCGATGGCGACCAGGTTCTTCACGCCGCTCACGCGCCAGGCGCCATCGGCTCCTTGCTGCGCGGTGGCGCTGACATGGTTCAGGCGGTAGCGGGCTGCGCGCTCTTGCAGCGCCGGGATGATACGAGCCGTGCCTTCGGCCACGCGGGGCAGCCAGGCAGCTTGCAGCTCGGCAGGGGCGTGGTCGCGCAGCACGCCAGCGCCCATCAGCGCGGCACCAGCGTACGGAGAGATCACCAGGCCACGGCCCAGCTCTTCCATCACGACCATCGCCTCCACGGGGCCCATGTCCATGCCGCCGTGCTCGCCGGTCACGGCCAGGCCCAGCAGGCCCAGCTCGGCCAGCGATTGCCATGCACCGCTCGCATCGGCACCAGCATGCCCACCGGCCTTGACCAGCGCGCGGCGGTGCTCGATGTCGTAGTCTTTGTCCACCCAGCGGCGCACCACGTCGCGCAGCTGTTCCTGATCAGAAGTGAAATCGAAATCCATGGTGTCTATGCCTTTCAGCCCAGCAGGGTCTGCGCCACGATGTTGCGCTGCACTTCGTTGGAGCCGCCGTAGATGGTGGTCTTGCGGTAGTTCAGGTAGGTGGCCGCCAGCGGGGCCGAGGTGATGTTGCCGCCCGGGAAGCCGCCAGCGAACTGGTCGCCCTGCCAGCCGGCTTCCATCGCTTCTTGCAGGAACACCTGCGAGGCGGGGCCGGCGGCCAGCATCATCAGCTCGCTGTAGCGCTGCTGGATTTCACTGCCCTTGATCTTGAGCA
>CALAKR010000145.1 GCA_937923225.1 uncultured Aquabacterium sp.
TTCAATTAGACAGCGATGCCTTATCAGGCTGAAAAAGGTCGAAAGATATCCACCGAAAGCTCCGCGGCACCGCCGCCGCGAACCTTCGAGATGCCAAGGATCCGCTGATTGACCTGCCTCTTGGAAGAAGGCTCGGGTTCGAAGGTGAACACATTGTCAAACCAGCCGGTGACCCCTTCGGCAAGCGGTGTTCCCGCCGCGGCGGCCAAGGCACCAGGGTCGATCGTGAACAGCGACGTCACTTCGCGCCGCCTCAACTCCATCAGCAAACGACCCAGGAACCTGTAGCCGCGCTCGGGAAACGCCAGGGTGTCTGCCAATCCGGCCACACCGTCCAGGACCAGCCGACGAATCTTCAGTTCGTCCACCAGCCTGAGCAGTTTGTGGCCCATTTCATCCATCGATTCGTCCTCGTGACCGAGATTCTTGATTGTCAAGTTGCCCGCGCTGATGGCCGCCTCGATGTCGAGGCCCATTTCCGACCCGAGCCGCCGCAGGTCGCCGCCAAGTTCGGTGCAGGAGAGGACCAGGCTGGGGGCCGCGGCGTTGGGCGCAGACGCGAAAGCGAGTGCGAGCGTGGTTTTGCCTGAACCAGTGTGCCCCATGATGGCCGAGGCGCTGCCGATGAAAAGGCCTTTGGCGTGTAGGACATTGTCCAGCGCGGGCAGGCCGGTGGAGATGACGCCTTGGCCCAGCTTCACACTGGTATCGGCCAGGGGCAGGCTTTCCAGGCGCGGGAAGAACTGGACCCCCTGCGTCGAGATGCAGAACGTGTGCTGGCCGCGGATGATCTGGCTGCCCCGGAACTTGCGCACCTGCATCCGGCGCTCCGCGCGCCAGTGAAAGCCGTGGTCTTCGAACGAGAAGATGCCATCCACCATCGTCTGCTCGGCACTCAGCGCGTTGCTGTTGCCGCTGGTCAGGACCAGGCAGGTGCACGACAGGGCGCTGACCAGGCTTTGCAGTTCATGCACGAACTGGCGCACCGAATCATTGGTCATCGCCTCCAGGCTGTCGACCACCAGGCCATCGACCACCAGCAGCGACGCGCGGTGGCGCATGAGCTCGCCCCGCAGCAGCTCGACCACGGCTTTCAGCCCGCCCTTGTCCAGCTCCCGGTAGCCGCTGACGTAGAAGACGTTCGCGCTGACTTCCTGCTGATCGAAGAAGATCTGCTGCTCCATGTGCTGGAGCATGCGCGCGTGGGACTCCGCCAGCATCGTGACGTACAGCGTCCGGGTCTCGCGCCGGGCCAGCGTGTAGGCGATCTGGTTGGCCAGGGTGGTCTTGCCGACGCCCGGCGGCCCTTCGAAGATGTAGACGCCGCCTTCGAACAAGCCTCCGTTGAGGATCTCGTCCAAGCCTTCGACAAGGGTGGGCAATCGTTTCATTCTTCTGCCTGGGCGTGGTGAAAATTAGGGGGCGGGCCGCTCGTGCAATTCTGGCAGTATGAGACGGGATGCCGCATTGGAGACTTGGATTTTAGGGCGGCCTGGCGCCTGATGACGCCACGCGCCAAGGCCTGTTCGATTACCTGGCCTCGCAGGTGCCGCTGGGTCGCCTGGGTGAGCCTTCCGAGATCGGCAAGGTGGTGGCTTTCCTGGCCTCGGATTCGGCCAGCTACATCAATGGCGTTGAGCTGTTCGTGGATGGGGGCATGGCGCAGGTGTGAACTCGATCTTGGGCGTCATTTGTGAAGCTGCTTCACCCGTGCTGCGATCTTTGCCTCAAGCTTCGACAAGACAGTGTCCGACGGGACGGAAATCCCGGTCCGTTCGTACGCAGCCAATGAGGCGTCGCAGCGTGCGTCGAAGTCCGCCAGGCGCGCAATGCGCGATCTGGCCGCATCAATGCGGGAGGTTAAAGCTTCCAGGCAAGGCGCAAAGCCGGCGCTCAAGCAGTCGTTCCCACGCAGTCGTTCAACGAAGTCAGCAGCCATGGGCAGGGCCTTCTGCCAGGCCGAGGCGGCTACTTCGTTGTTGATGCTCAGCAGCAGCTCGCGAACAGGCAGGTCGCCACCCGATGTGGGCGCGAAGGCCATGCAGGTCATGTCGTAGGCCGGTGCCAGCTGGTAAGGGCGCCCGTGTTCCGCCATGAACGACAGGTTCCCGCCATGCATGTCTGTGTTCGCGATGAGCGTTCCGAAGGCCCACAGAACCTCTGTCTGCTCAAGCGCTTCGCGTTCTACAACGCCCTCGCGCACCAGCGCGCGAACCACCTGGGGCCAGTGGCCTGCCGTGCCGGCGAACTTGGCGTCCAGCGCCTGCACCGAAAACAAGGCTCTGCGGCCGAGTGGCCCCTCCCGGTCAAACCGGCAGACTTCCAGAAAGCGCTGAGTGCCATGGTCGATCACGGTTGAGCGGGCCGCTTGCACACCGTGGTCATGCAAGACCTCAAGCGCAAGGTGCTCGGCCATGAGCAGATCACGCCACCGCTCGCTCACCGGCGTGTCGGTGCTGGCGGTGAACTTCACGATGACGTGAGCCGGCCCTGACTCACGTTGTGCGTACGTAGTGAACTTCGGCTGCTCACCCCCGGCAGAAGATCCATGAAGCTCCCCACGCGCAGCCGCGGCCGCCAGCGTTGCATACGCCTGGGCCTTGCTGGCCTGGTCGATCGGCTGGGGTGCTGGCGCGTTCACGAAAAGATCGCGGGCAGCGTCCCCGATCAGAAGATTGCCGGGCAGGTCATCCCCTTGCTGCAGAAGGGCGCGCAACACGTGGCTGTCGTTCCAGTCTGTCAAACGGGAGGGTAGGCCCAGCCGGGCACCATGCTGCAGGTTGTACGCACGGCCCAGGTAGCCCTGGGGGCGCATGTCGAAGAGCCACCAGGGAAGGCCTTCGGTATGCAGGCGGGCTCCGTCGGTTTGCACCAACACGAAGCCTTCGGGGTGCACGGGCACAAGGGTGCCGAGTTCTTGCAAATGGCCGGCCGCCGAGACCCGATACACCGGTGCTTGCAGATCCTGGCGTGTCGCATCGCGAAGGGCGTATTGAATAGATCGGCCGCCGCCAAATGGCATCAGATCGGCACCCAGGGTGCGCAGGGCTCTGGACAGGGTTGGCTGGCTGACATCCAGCTCAGCCACCAGGGAGCGAGCCGTGCGGACGCCTCGCCTCAAGGCGGATCGAGCGCGGTCTCCAAGCTGGGCGGCGGCTGCCGACATGATGTTTGAATAGACATTTGAATAGATTATTGAATAGTATAGAGCCTTGCCAACTGGGTACCTGGCGGAATAAAAAAGCCACCTCCGCGCCCAAGGCGCCTTACTGCACAAACGCGGGGGAGAGCCGCTGCAGCATGGCCGCTGGCTAGGCCGCACCCTGGGGGCTGCTGTGTCTGGTGCGGAGGTGGCGAAAACTCAATGCGTGCCCGTGCGCAAACCCGGCTGCAATTGCCCAACTTGCGCTGCCACCGCAGCATGCCGCAGCACCCACCAATCCACCCGCGGGTTCAGTTCCTCGCAGCGCACCGCGTGCTGCACGATGCGCTCGATGGTGGGACAGTGCTCGGCCGGCACCACCTCGGCATGCGTGATCCAGTAAGAGATGTGGGCCTGTTTGATGCCGCCACCGATCTCGCGGGCCAAGCGGGCCTGCGATCCGACGATGTCGATGGCTTTCTGAAGCGCTTCCTGAGGCGTCATGTACGTATCCCTTAGCTTGTTTGTGATTTGAAGACGTATTTGTAGATCAAAGCAAGCAAATTTGCAAGTCATCCAACAAATGGCTTTGTAGGATGTCGGCATGAACAATGAGTGGGGCACCTTCACCGGGCGGCTGCTGTGGGCCATGAAGCGCGCAGGTCGCACCAACCAAAGCGAGCTGGCGCGCGCCGTGGGCGTGAAGCCTCAGTCCATCCAGTACCTGCTGCGCACCGAGGCCGGCGCCCAGGGCAGCAAGCACACGCCAGCGCTGGCGCAGCAGTTGGGCGTGTCCTCACGCTGGCTGGCCAGCGGTGAAGGCCCGCCCGACCAGATCGACCTGCTCGGCCCCCATGCCGAATCGAAGGCCGCGGCGGTCTACGCCATCGCCAGCGGCATGCGCGCCCGGGTCACCGGCACGATCCGTGTCACGGGCACGGGTGATGTGGAGCGCATCGACCTGCCCGAGGGCGACAGCGATGGCCACGTGCTGATGCCCTTGCACGCGCCCGGCGCCTATGCGCTGCGGGTCAAGGGCAATGCGCTGGCCCCCTATGCCAAGGACGGGCAATACCTGCTGCTCGACACCGAAGGCGAATGGCACCCGGAAGAAAACCTGCTGATCACCCTGGCCGATGGGCGAACCGTGCTGCGCGAACTGCTGCTGGTGCGCACCGACACCCTGGTGGTGCTGCCGCTGCACGGCGGCCAGCCCGAGGCGCTGGAGCGCGCGGTGATCCAGTCCGTGGTGCCGGTGGTGTGCGCGGTGCCGCGCAGCCTGTGGCGACCTGAGGCGTCCTGATCAGGCCTGCTGGATTTCTGCAGAGGCCTTTGCAATCGGGGCCGTCATCTCAAAGCTGAAACGCCAGCCACAGCAGCAGCCCCTCGGCCACATCACGCACCAGCCCGGGCGGCTTTGGCGTGAAGCTGGCGGCCTGCGCGCGCTCGGCCTCGAACCAGTCGCGCAGGCGCGTGATGTCGCCGTGGTCATGGAAGGCCAGCATCAGCTCGTAGTTCAGGAACAGGCTGCGGCTGTCCAGGTTGGCCGAGCCGGCCAGCGCCAAGTCTTCATCGAACACGGCCAGCTTGGCGTGCAGCATGCCCGGCGCCAGCCAGACGCGCCCGCCGGCCAGGGCCAGTGTGCGCAGCGCCCGGTTGCGCGCCAGATCAGACATGCGGTGGTTGGAGCGCGCCGGCAGCAGCAGATCCACCTGCACGCCGCGCCGCGCGGCCAGGCTCAGTGCCATCAGCAAGGCCGGATCGGGCACGAAGTACGGTGTGGACAGGCACACGCTGCGCTGCGCGCGGTAGGTGGCCGTCACCAGCAGGGCGTAGATGGTGTCGTCGACCTGGTCGGGGCCGGAGGCCACCAGTTGGGCGCCGTGGCGCCATTCGCCATCTCCCTGTGCCGATCCCGGTGCGGGATGGGGCGCGTGCGCTGCCCGCAGCGGTGCGTCGGGCGGTGAGGGCGGCGCAGCAGGCGGAAAGGGCGTTGGCACGGGCTGGCGCTCGCCCTGGGCGAACAGCCAATCCTGCTCGAACAGGGCGCTGGCCTGGCTGACCAGCGGGCCGCGCAGGTCTAGGCTCAGATCGCGCCAGGCCGTTTTGCCTGGCTCACCTTCGAAATACTCGGCCGCCAGGTTGCGCCCGCCGCACCACAGCCTGGCGCTGTCCAGGCCCGCATCGGCCACGACCAGCTTGCGGTGGTTGCGCAGGTTGGTGCGGCCCTGCAGGGGCGACCGCAGCGGCGGCACGAACAGGGCGGTGTGGCCGCCGGCGCGGCGCAGCAGGTCCAGGTCGGGCGGGCGTGACATCAGCTGGCCCAGCCCGTCGAGCATCAGGCGCACGCGCACGCCCTGGGCGGCCTTGTAGGCCAGGCGCTTGATCAGCTCCTGCCCCACGGTGTCACGCGCCAGGATGAAGGTGCAGATGTCCAGCGTGTCCGTGGCGCCGTCGATCGTGTCCAGCAGGGCCTGCCAGGCCTGGTGGCCATCGGCATGCAGCGTCATCCGGGGGCAGGGCGCCGGGCGGGGCTGGCCCATGTCGACCAGGGTGTCGATGGCCCAGGGCATGCCAGGCGCGGGCGCGATCGGCACCGGCCGCACGCGTGTGCCGGGCCGCTTGATCTTGCGTGAGCCGAAGAGCAGGAAGGCCGGCAGCGCCACGTAGGGCAGCAGCAGGATGAACAGCACCCAGGCG
>CALAKR010000146.1 GCA_937923225.1 uncultured Aquabacterium sp.
GCCGCCCGCGTCATGAGCACGGCGATCAGCGCCGTGATGACCGGCGTGGCGATCGCGGTGACCGTCGCGACACACGTGGCCCTCGGGGGGACGACCGCCGTGGGCGCCCTGAAGGTGGTGGCCCGCGTGGTGACCGTGACCACCGTGGTGGCGATCGCCCTCGCCAAGGCCAGGGCCCGAACGCGCAGCAGCGCCCACAGAACCGCGATGGCCAGCCGCGTGCGCCGCGCAACGCCGCACCGGCCGATGCCAACAAGCCGCAGGACAACACACCGAGCGAGCCGAGCAGCAAGCCGGAGTGAGCCGAGAGGCATGAGCCTGCGAACAAAAGCCGCGCAGATGCGCGGCTTTTTCATGTCCATGAGGCGTTGCCCGGGCGGGCTAGGATGCACCTCCGAACACCAAAACAGTCAGAGGACACCCCGCATGCCGACCCGCCGCACCCTGCTGCAGCAGGCCTTGCTCACCGCCGGCCTGGCCGCCGCGCAACCCTTGCGCGCGCTGGCCCTCACGGCAGATCAGCTCACCATCGCCAACGTCACGCGCCTGTACGACGTGCGCGTGGCCCGCATCGCCACCCCGCAGAGCACGGCCGAGGTGGCCAAGGCCATCACCACGTGGCCTGGCAAGGTGTCGGTCGGCGGTGGGCGATACAGCATGGGCGGCCAGGTCGCCATCGACGGCGGCCTGCACCTGGACATGCGCCGCCTGAACCGCCTGGTCTGGCTGGAGCCGGCCGCCAAACGCGTGCGGGTGCAGGCCGGCATGCGCTGGCGTGATCTGCAGGATGTGATCGACCCGCACAACCTGGCCATCAAGACCATGCAGAGCTACGCCAACTTCACCGTGGGCGGCGCGGTGTCGGTCAATGCGCATGGGCGCTACGTGGGCAACGGCCCGGTGGCCGGCTCGGTGCGCGCGCTGCAACTGGTGCTGGCCGATGGTCGCGTGGTGGAGGCCAGCCGCCAGCAGAACACCGAGCTGTTCCGGGCCGCGTTGGGCGGCTATGGCGCCCTGGCCGCCATCACCGAGGTGGAGCTGGACCTGGTCGACAACACCTGCATCGAACGCGAGGTCCATGCCGTGCCCCTGAGCGGCTATGTGGACTTCTTCAACCGCGAGGTGCGCGGCAACGCCCGCGCCGTGATGCACAACGCCGACCTGATGCCGCCCCTGTTCGATGCGCCCACGGCCATCACCTGGCGCCGTACCGACAAGGCCCCGACCGACGCCCAGCGCCTGCAGCCACGTGACCGCTCCTACGCGCTGGAGCGTGGCGTGATCTGGGCCATGACGGAGCTGCCCGGTGGTGGCGCCCTGCGTCGCAGCGTGATCCAGCCTTTGCGCCTGGGCGGCGCGCGCATCATCTGGCGCAACCGCGAGGCCAGCCTGGACGTGGCCGAGCTGGAGCCCAGTTCGCGCACTGCCTCTACCTATGTGCTGCAGGAGTACTTCATCCCGCCGCGCCACTTCCTGCCCTACACCCGTGCGCTGGCGCCTTTGCTCAACACACCGTGTGCCGAGGTGCTCAACGTGTCCATTCGCCACTCACCGCCAGATGTGGATGCGCTGCTGCCCTGGGCCCGCGAAGAGGTCTTCTCCTTTGTCATCTACTACAAGCAGGGCACGAGCGAGCCCACCTGCCGCGCCGTGGGTGACTGGACACGCAGCCTGATCGACCTGGCCCTGCGGCACGAGGGCCGCTACTACCTGCCCTACCAGCTGCACGCCACCCGCGTCCAGTTCGAGCAGGCCTACCCGGAGGCTGCGGCCCTGCGCGAGCTCAAGCGCCGGCATGACCCGCTCAATCGCTTCTCGAATGCCCTTTGGGCGCGCTACCTGTGAAGCCAGCGGCTACGCTGTACGCCATGCCCATTCCAACAAGCGCGCCAACAACATCCAAGATCAGACAAGGCCTGGCCGCCTGGCGGCGCGTACCTGTCGGTGCCGGCCTGCTTGCCTTGGGCCTGCTGTCCGGCTGCTCGCCCGTCAAGCTGATCAATGCGGTCACGCCCGACGACACCTTCGCGCTCACCCGCGATGTGTCTTTCGGCCCGCTGCCGGCCAACCAGGTCGATGTCTACCGCCCGCTGGGCACGCCCCCTGCAAATGGCTGGCCCGTGGTCGTCTTCATCCATGGCGGCTCCTGGCAGAAGGGCAGCCGTGATCAGTACAAGTTCCTGGGCGAGGCGCTGGCCTCGCGCGGCATCGTGCTGATGTCCAGCAGCTACCGCCTCTACCCCGAGGTCAGCTACCCCGATTTCCTGCCCGACAGCGCCAAGGCCGTGGCCTATGCGCTGGCGCATGCCGGGCGTTACGGCGGCAACCCGCGCCGTGTGCTGGTGATGGGGCACAGCGCGGGCGCCTACAACGCCGCCATGGTGGCGCTGGACGACCGCTGGCTGGCGCAGCAGGGCCACCACATCACCGAGCTGGCCGGCTGGGTGGGCCTGGCGGGCCCGTATGACTTCATCCCGCTCAAGGACAAGTCCGTGCAGCCGGTGTTCCACCACCCGGACGTGCCGCCCGATTCACAGCCCATCGCGCATGCCTCGGCCCAGGCGCCGCGTACCTTCCTGGGCGTGTCCAACTTCGATGCCCAGGTCAACCCGGACACCAACAGCGGCCACCTGGCGACCAGGCTCGAATCCCTGGGCGTGCCCGTGATCTTCAAACGCTATGAGGGCGTGGACCACCTCACCCTGATCGGCGCCTTCTCGCGTCCGCTGCACCGCATGGCCCCTGTGCTCGATGACGTGGCTGCCTTTGTCACCGCGATTCCTGAAGCGCCCAGAAAAAAAGGGCCCTGAAGAGGGCCCGTTGAAAGCGCAACTTTCGGTCGCGCGCCAGGAGGAGACAAGCGGAGAAAACTGGGTTCAGTGCATCTGGATGCCACCGGCAGCCTTGCCCTTGCCGGCGCGAGCCGGCGGGTTGCACAGGCCGCACACGAAGTG
>CALAKR010000147.1 GCA_937923225.1 uncultured Aquabacterium sp.
CCGGTTCAGGATGAAGAGATTGTCGAAACGGCGGACGGCCAAGCTGCGGGGCAGGCCGGGCGCAAGCCCACGGGTGGGGCGATCGCTCAGACCTCGGCCCGAGGCGGTGACGGCATCGTGGAGCGCACGCCCCGTGAGCGCCTGCCGCTCAACCCGAGGCAGGCCTGCGGCAGCCGGGTGTTCATCGCCATGGCGATCTGCATGAAGCAGCACTGTGGCCGGCCGGAGTACGCCGGCCATTCAGAGTGCGCGCGCATGCGCCAGCAGGAAGAGGCGCAGCGCAACCGCTACGAGTTTCACTGAGGCAGCAGGTGCCCCAAGGCCTCAGGCGGCGGCGTGATGCCGCTTGCGCATGGCCACCAGCGTCATCTGCAGCAGGCGAGCATCGCTGCTGGCACGGTGGCGGGTCAGGTTGGCGCGCTTGGCCACGGACAGCTTCAGGTCGTGCCAGCGGTTGGCTTCGTTGTCCGTCAGCAGGGCGCGCAGGTTGTCCAGCCGGAAGCTGGGCACGCTGTCGGCCGCGTCATAGAGCTTGTTGAGCCAGGTGTAGTCGTGGGCCCAGGCATCGGAATAGACCACCATGCCGTGCAGCCACTCGTTGAGGGCGCGGGCCACCTCGATCGGGCCGCGTCCGTGTTGCTGCAGCTGATCACGCGAAATGTGATGGATGGCGGCGGCGTTGGGGTCCCAGTGCTGCCAGGCTGGCTCAGGCTTGACCAGCGAGCACCAACTCCGGCCGTCCGGCATGATCATGCCCACCTCGATCGGGTAGCTGCCCAGCCCGAAGCCGGAGGCCTCGATGTCCAGGATGGGGGGGGGTAGCCCCGGCGCGAACGTCTCGGATGTCATGGGACCCTGTTGTCTGAAATTGAGGTGTATTTTGGCGAGTCTCGCACCACTGCGCCATTGTGAGTCTTAGGGTTTGAACGGCATTCCCATGGCTTGTTGCGAGATGTTTGGCACTGGCGGCCCTTGAAAGGCCCCGTTTTCCATCAGCATGAAATGGGCCATCGTGCCCCTTGCATGTGCCAGGTCTGTGACAGCTGGGCCTCCCAGATCCGGACAACACCAGCGCTTCCACCCGCTCGCGGGACGGACGGGGCGGCGAACCGTGCTTAAATTAGCAACTGAACCCTCAAAACAATGTCCGTCTGTCTCGCAGACCGCCTGGAGCTCACCTTCATGAAACAAATCACCGCCATCATCAAGCCCTTCAAGCTGGAAGAAGTCCGTGAGGCCCTTGCCGAGGTCGGCGTGACGGGCCTGACCGTGACGGAGGTCAAGGGCTTTGGCCGCCAGAAGGGCCACACCGAGTTGTACCGCGGCGCCGAGTACGTGGTCGACTTCCTGCCCAAGGTGAAGGTCGAGGTGGTCGTCAAGGGTGACGACGTCGATCGCTGCATCGAAGCCATCATCCGTGCGGCCAAGACCGGCAAGATCGGCGACGGCAAGATCTTCGTGACGCCTGTGGAGCAGGTGGTGCGCATCCGCACCGGCGAAACCGACGAATCCGCCGTCTGACTCCTGCAATCCAGCAAAAGGGGCTCAGGTGCCCCGAGCCACGCCGCCCGGCACTGCCGTTTCAAGCAGCTCCGGCGGCGTTTGTGCTTTCAGCGCGACCGAAGCGTCGTGCAGGCGCTGCAGCAGGCGGTCGATCTGGTCGTCCACCAGCAGCAGTTCCTGCACATCGGGCCACAGGAAGCCTGATTCACGGCTGCGCTCGATGAAGCGCAGCAGGTCGTCGTAGTAGCCGGCCACGTTCAGCAGGCCCAGGGGCTTGTGGTGGTAACCCAACTGGCGCCAGGTCCAGATCTCGAAGATCTCTTCCATGGTGCCGATGCCGCCCGGCAGCGCCACGAAGGCATCCGATTGCTGCGCCATCAGCTGCTTGCGCTGGTGCATGGACTCGACCACCTGCAGCTCGGTCACGCCGCCATGGCCCAGCTCCCGCTGGATCAGGCGCTCCGGGATCACGCCGATCACGGGCGCGCCGGCGGCCAGGGCCGCATTGGCCACCGTGCCCATCAGGCCGGTGCTGCCGCCGCCATACACCAGCCCCCAGCCTTGCTGGCCGATGAACGTGCCGCAATCGCGGGCTGCCGGGCCGTGGGCCGGGTCGAGCCCGTCGCGCGAACCGCAGTAGACACAAACGGAGAAGGCGGCGCGGGAAGGGGTGTTGCTCATGGTCGGGTATCGATCACGCGCGTGCGGCACAGCACGTCGTGCAGGAACTGCCTGTGGGGCAGGATGAAACTCAGGACGGCGTAGGCCACCATCCACAGGGCCAGCAGGCCGCCAATGGATTTGCCATGGTGCCATTGGGCGGCCCATGCCAGCGCCAAAGGCGGCGCGAACCAGAGCCATGACAGCACGGCACGCCCGGCGGCCTGGGGCAAGGTGGGGGGCAGGCCATCATGGCGCACCAGGCGGACATGCCAGGTCTTCATGGCCAGCGTCTGCCCGCCATGGCTCCAGAACCAGATGAAGTACAGGGACAGGGCCAGGAACAGGATGGCCTGCAGCCCTTCACGCCCCTGCAGGGCATGCCGCTGCTGAGTGGCCACACTGAACACCGCGCCCACCAGCATCACAACGCCGAACAGCAGCACGCCTTCATACAGGAAGGCTGCCAGGCGGCGCTTGAGGGGGGCTGCAGGGCCGGCGGCGCGTTCGGCGCACTGGGCCAGGGTCAACGGGGGGACTTCGGGAGGTCGGAACATGCCCGGGAGGATAACCGCACGGCGGTGGTCGACCGCTTCAGGGCTGCTGGGTTTTGGCGGGCGGTTTGACGCGCGTCACGGGGGTCATGCCGGCGCCTTGAGAGCCTTTGCGGGGCAGCAGCGTTTCCGGATCGACGAAGTTCTTGGTGGCTGCGATCTTGGGCAGCCCCGTGTGCTGGTGCAGGGGCGGCGTGGCTGCCTGTGTGACCAGGGAGGTGGTGGCGCCCGGACCGGCCTTGACCACCGCCGGGGCCACGGCCTCCGGCGAGGGGCTGCTGCGTGCCGGGTTGGGCACCAGGTTGGTCTTGCCGTCGTCATGGACGCGCTGGCGGCCCTTGAGGCGCGCCTGCTGGGCGGCTTCACGCGGGCCGGGTTCGGCATCGGGCAGCATCACGGGCTTTTGCTTGCGGCGCGCCTGCTGGGCCAGTTTCTGCTTTTCTTCGGGTGACAAGGCCTGGTAGGCCTCCCACTTCTGCTGACGCTCCTGCGGGGTGAGCTGGCGCGTGTTCTGGAAGCGCAGGCGTGCCTCTCCGCGTTGCTGGGCCGGCAGTTGCGACCACTGTGTCATGCGGTCCTGCATGCGGCGCTGGTCCGCAGCCGACAGGCGGGGGAAGCGGTTGGCCACGTTGATCCACTTGTCGCGGCTGGTGCCGTCAAGGGTGTGCCACTGGGCGGCCAGCGGCATCAGGGCTTTTTTCTGGGCCGGGGTGAGCGCGTTCCAGCTGCTGTCTGCGGGTTGCTGCACGGCCGTGCGCGGGATGCCCGGCTGCGCCCAGGTGGGCCAGGCAGCCAACAGCACGAGAGCCAGCGTCGCGGCGGCCCAGGTGGCCGGGCGGCGGTGCAGCGGGGTGTTCATGCCGAGCTTCACCGTGATGGCGGGGGCAGGGCGGGCACGCCGTTGTCGACGCCGGGCATGACGTCGG
>CALAKR010000148.1 GCA_937923225.1 uncultured Aquabacterium sp.
AGACCAGGTGCGGGTTGGGCTCGGCCGGCACGCTGAGCTGCGGCACCACCGTCACGCCCATGCCCGAGGCCACCATGTGCTTGATGGTTTCCAGCGAGGAGCCTTCGAAGCTTTTGCGGATGCCTTCGGCGTTGCTGGAAAAGCGCGCGTACTCGGGACAGACCTCCAGCACGTGATCGCGGAAACAGTGGCCAGTGCCCAGCAGCAGCATGGTCTCCTGCTTGAGCTCTTCGGCACTGATCTGTTCGCGCTGGGCCAGCGGGTGCGTGCGCGGCAGCGCTACCACGAAGGGCTCTTCGTACAGCGGCGCCATGGCCAGGCCGGCGTCGGTGAAGGGCTCGGCCAGGATGGCGCAATCGAGCTCGCCGGCGCGCAGCATTTCCAGCAGGCGTGCGGTGAAGTTCTCCTGCAGCATCAGCGGCATCTGCGGCACCTGGTCGATGGCGTTGCGCACCAGCTCGGGCAGCAGGTAGGGGCCGATGGTGTAGATCACTCCCAGGCGCAGCGGGCCGGCCAGCGGGTCCTTGCCGCGCTTGGCGATCTCCTTGATCGAGTGGGCCTGCTCCAGCACGGCCTGGGCCTGGCGCACGATCTCCTCGCCCAGGGGCGTGACGGTGATCTCGCTGCTGCCGCGCTCGAAGAGCTTCACGTCCAGCTCGTCTTCCAGCTTCTTGACCGCCACCGACAGCGTGGGCTGCGAGACGAAGCAGGCTTCGGCGGCACGGCCGAAGTGCTTTTCACGCGCGACGGCCACGATGTAACGGAGTTCGGTCAAGGTCATGGCGTGATCTTACGACGGCGGGAGCCGGGTCAGGCTTTCAGGTATTCGGCCTTGCCGCCCAGCCAGCGGCGCACGTGCTCCTGCGCGGCGTTGGGGTGGCGCTTGAGCAGCACCTCGGCCGCCTCGCCGGCCTGGTGCACCAGTTCTTCGTCCTGCCCGAAGTCGGCGAAGCGCAGGAAGGCCGCACCCGACTGGCGGGAGCCCATGAACTCGCCGGGGCCGCGGATGTCCAGGTCGCGCCGGGCGATCTCGAAGCCGTCGGTGGTCTCGGCCATGGCCTTCAGGCGCGATTTACCCTGGTCGGACAGCGGCGCGCTGTAGAGCAGCACGCACACGCTGGCCACGGAGCCACGCCCTACCCGGCCGCGCAACTGGTGCAATTGGCTCAGGCCGAAGCGCTCGGCGTGTTCGATCACCATCAGGCTGGCGTTGGGCACGTCCACACCCACTTCGATCACGGTGGTGGCGACCAGCACCTTCAGTTCGCCTGCGGAGAACCTCGCCATCACATCAGCCTTCTCCGCAGCGGGCAGGCGGCCGTGCAGCAGGCCCACGCCATGGCCGGCCAGCGCGCCACTCAACTCTTCATGCGTCTGCGTGACGTTGCTCAGGTCCAGCGGCGGACGGCTTTGCGTGGCACGGCCAGCGCGCGTGTCGGCGGCTTCGTCCGACTCCTGCGTCTCGTCGATCAGCGGGCAGACCCAGTAGACCTGCCGGCCGCGCTCGACCTCCTCGCGGATGCGCTCGATCACTTCGTCGCGGCGGCCATCGCCGAACACGCGGGTGACGATGGGCGTGCGCCCGGGCGGCAGTTCGTCGATGGTGCTCACGTCCAGATCGGCCAGGTAGGTCATGGCCAGCGTGCGAGGGATGGGCGTGGCGCTCATCATCAAGAGGTGCGGTTCCAGGGCCTGGTCTTCCAGCTTGCGGCGCAGCTGCAGGCGCTGGGCCACGCCGAAGCGGTGCTGCTCGTCGATCAGGGCCAGGCCCAGCTTCGCGAACTCCACCTGGTCCTGGATGACGGCGTGTGTGCCGACCACCAGTTGGGCCTGGCCGCTGGCCACCAGGGCCAGTTGCTCGCGCTTGGCCTTGCTCTTGAGGCTGCCGGTCAGCCAGGCCACGGTGATGCCCAGCGGCTCCAGCCAGGCCACCAGCTTGCGCAGGTGCTGCTCGGCCAGGATCTCGGTGGGCGCCATCAACGCGCACTGCCAGCCGGCGTCGATGGCCACGGCAGCGGCCAGCGCGGCCACCACGGTCTTGCCTGATCCGACATCGCCCTGCAGCAGGCGGTGCATGGGCATCGGGCGGGCAATGTCGGCGGCGATCTCTTCGGTAACACGCTGCTGGGCAGCGGTGAGCTTGAAGGGCAGCACGGCCAGCAGGCGTTCATGAAGGCCGCAGGGCTTGCCGACCAGCGCAGGCGCCTTCAGGTGCGCACGTTCCATGCGAGCCTGGCGCTGCGACACCTGCTGGGCCACCAGCTCCTCGAACTTCAGGCGCATCCAGGCGGGGTGGCTGTGGTCTTCCAGCGTGACGGTGGACACCTCGGGGCTGGGATGGTGCAGAAAGCGCAGCGCCTCGCGCAGGCTGGGCCAGCCGGGTGGGATCAGCTCGGGCGGCAGCACTTCGAACAACGGCGCCCGAGACAGGCCGGCGGCCACCGCCTTGCGCAGATAGGCCTGCGGCAGGCCCACCGTGGTCGGGTAGACCGGCGTGAGCGAATCGGCCAGGGGCGTGTCTTCCTGGACCACCTTCACGACGGGGTGCACCATCTCGCGCCCGAAGAAACCATGGCGCACCTCGCCACGCACACGCAGGCGCACGCCGGGCGCCCAGGCCTTCTGCTGCGAGGCGTAGAAGTTGATGAAGCGCAGCATCAGCACCGTGCCGTGGTCGTCGAGCTTGACGATGAGCTGGCGGCGCTGGCGCAGGTCCACCCGGCACTCGCGCACGATGCCCTCCACCTGGGCCGTGTCACCGTCGCGCAAGTCCATCACGCGGGTCAGGCGGGTCTCGTCCTCGTAGCGCAGCGGCAGGTGCAGGGCCAGGTCGATGTCGCGCTCCAGGCCCAGCTTGAGCATGGCCTTGGCGGGGGCAGACAGCGTGGAAGGGCTCTTGTCGGGCACGCGGGTGGCACGGAAATCGAGTTGATGCGGGCATTGTGCCCCGCCCGGCGGGCAGCTTTCCGCGATGCGGGGCCAGTTCCCTCCTCAGGGCGTGCCCGATGAGCGACAATAAGCGTTTCGCGCTGAAGCGCCTGCCATGGCGCCCGCTCATCGTTCTTCCGCCGCTTACTCCATCGGTATCGGCATTGGCACGGGGCCCGTCCGCCCCTCAATCCGCATGACTTCTCCTGCCCCGCGCACCTTCACCCTCGGCGACTTCGATTTCGACCTGCCTGAGGCGCTGATTGCCCAGACCCCCGCCGCCGAGCGCACTGCCTCCCGCCTGCTCGACGGTCTGACCGACACCCCGACTGACCGCATCTTCAAGGACCTGCCCTCGCTGCTGCGCGCAGGCGACCTGCTGGTCTTCAACAACACCCGCGTGATCAAGGCCCGCCTGTTCGGCGCCAAGGCCACCGGCGGCGCGGTCGAGGCGCTGGTCGAGCGCATCCTGCCCGGCAACGAGGTGCTGGCCCACCTGCGCGCCAGCAAGTCGCCCAAGCCCGGCGCCACCGTGCGCTTCGCCGATGCTTTCGACGCCGAGGTGATCGGCCGTGGCGGCCCGGATGGCGGCCTGTTCCACCTGCGCTTCC
>CALAKR010000149.1 GCA_937923225.1 uncultured Aquabacterium sp.
GATCTGGTGCTGCCCGATGGCAGCGGCATGCAGCTGGTGGAAGACGCCAAGGCCCTGGGCAATACGGAGGTGGTGCTGATCACGGGCCATGCGAGCCTGGACACCTCGATCCAGGCCCTGCGCCTGGGCGCGGCGGATTACCTGGTCAAGCCGATCAACCTCAAGCAGCTCAGCGGCATCCTGTCCCGCTTGATCAAGCCCTCGGCCCTGCAAGCAGAGGCCTCCGACCTGATGGAGGGCCTGGAGCGCGAAGGCCACTTTGGGCACCTTTGGGGGCGATCGGCGCCCATGCGCCGCGTCTATGAACAGATCCTGCGCGTATCCGGCACGGGCGTGACGGTGTTCATCACCGGCGAAAGCGGTTGCGGCAAGGAGGTGGTGGCGAGCACCGTGCACGACCTCAGCCGACGCCGCAACCGGCCTTTCCTGGCGGTGAACTGCGGCGCCATCTCGCCGCACCTGATGGAGAGTGAGATCTTCGGCCACGAAAAGGGCAGCTTCACCGGCGCGGACCGCCAGCACCAGGGCTTCTTCGAGCGAGCCTGTGGCGGCACCTTGTTCCTGGATGAGATCACCGAGATGCCGCTGGACCTTCAGGTCAAGCTGCTGCGCGTGCTGGAAAGCGGGACCTTCATGCGGGTGGGCTCCACCCAGGTGCAGGAGACCGATGTGCGCATCATCGCGGCCACCAACCGCCCGCCCCAGGAGGCTGTGGCCGCCGGCAAGCTGCGCGAAGACCTGCTGTACCGGCTCAATGTGTTCCCGATTCATCTGCCGCCGCTGCGTGATCGGCTGGAGGATGTGCCGCTCATCGCCGAGCATTTCCTCGATGAGATCTCGCGCCGTGAAGGCCAGGTCAAACGCTTCGCGCCGCAGGCACTGCAGCGACTGGGGGCTTACAACTGGCCGGGCAATGTGCGCGAACTGCGCAACATCGTTCAGCGCGCTTACGTGATGGCGCCTGACTCCATCATCGTGGACGAATGCCTGCCGTCCTCGCCGGACATGCCTGTGCAAGGGCTCGACGGTGCGCCTGTGCTGCAGATCCGCGTTGGCACGCCGCTGGCCGAGGCCGAACGCCAGCTCACATTGGCGACCTTGGCGCATTGCGGGCGCCACAAGGAGCGCACTGCCGCCACCCTGGGCGTGAGTCTCAAGACACTCTACAACCGTCTCAAGGAGTACGCCACCGTGCCTGATCAGGAGGTCGAGGGCGGTGCCGGCGGGGGTGGTGCGCCTCGGGCCTGACAGCGGCGCGCCACTGGCTGGCGGCATGGTTGGCGCCAGGCGGGAACGGGACTTGCCCTTCATGTGGAAAGGGGCGATCTGCTTTGTCGCCCCGTGCGTGAAAGGAGTCCCACCATGGCACAGCAACGATTTCCGCAACCCGACGAGCAGCCCGCGCAGACGCAGCGCGAGAGCTTCGATCCCTCAGGACCTGACGGCGGCTTTGGGGGCGCTGGTGGCTCGCAGGGCAGTGTCTACGAGCCTCAGAAGAAAAGCGGCCAACAGCGCCGTGAACACGAAGCCTGGCAGCAGCAGCACAGCCAGGCCGATCTGCACGGCGGCGTGCAGACGGGCAATCCCGGGCCGTATGGCGACTATGGCGAGGTGCAGGGCCATGACGCAGGCTATTGGCTGGGTGGTGGCGACGAGGAAGCATCCTCCAAGTCTTCTCCTGAGCCGGCGAAGCGCTGAGCTTGAAGGCAAGCGGCGAAGATCGGAGCCGTTGTTCCCCCGATCTCCGTCTTCAGCCCACGCGGCGCCGCTGCTCCACCGCGGGAATCTTCATCAGCTGTCGGTACTTGGTGACAGTGCGGCGTGCCACCGTGAGGCCTTGGCGGGCAAGCCGCCGCGCGATCTCCGCATCAGAGAGCGGCTGGACCGGATCTTCCGCTTCCAACATGTCCTTGATGACACCGCGGATGGCGGTGGCCGAGCAGGCCCCGCCGTTAGCGGTGGGCATCGGTCGTGAAAAGAAGAACTTCAGTTCGAAAACACCGGCGGGCGTGGCCATGTATTTGTTATTGGTCACGCGTGAGACCGTGGATTCGTGCAGCCCCACTTCGTCGGCGATCTCGCGCAAGGCCATCGGCTTCATCGCCAGGGGGCCGTGCTCCAGGAATTGCTTCTGCCGGTTCAAGATGGCCTGTGCCACCGACAAGATAGTGGAGAAGCGTTGCTCCACATTGCGAACAGTCCAGCGCGCTTCCTGCAGGTGAGCTGCCAGTTCGGCATGTCGGCCATCGCGGTGCTGTCGGAACAGGTCCGCGTAGCGCTGGTTCAGGCGTACCTTGGGCATGATGGCCGGATTGAGCGCAGCCACCCACTGGTCCTTGACCTTGCGCACGACCACGTCGGGCGTGATGTAGCGGATGTCGGCACTGCCCATCTGCCAGCCCGGGCGGGGATTGAGGCGGCGGATGCGATCACACGCAGCTTCGATCTCGGCGGGTTCGCGGGCCAGGCGTCGCGCAAGAGTGGCCACGTCGTGCTGGGCCAGCTTGTCCATGTGGCCCTCGATGATCTGCGTGGCCAGTGTGCGCAAGCTGTCGTCCTCGATCTCGGACAGTTGCAGCAACAAGCACTCGGCCACGTTGCGTGCCCCCACACCCACCGGCTCGAGGGACTGGACAAGCTTCAGGGCCATGTTCATCTCGGCCGTGTCCACCGGCGGTTCCATTTCACACAGGGCTGCCAACTCCGACAGATCCGTGCGCAGATAGCCGTCATCGTCCAGGGATTCGATCACGCAGCCCACCAGGGTGCGGTCCCTGTCGGACAACGGGCGTGTGTTGATCTGGCGGTGCAGATGGGGTCGTAGACCTTCATCGGCAGCCATCAAGTCGATGGCACTCACGTCGCCGTCCGGCCTGGCTGATCGTGTTGTGGTGCCGCTTGACCAGGGACTCGGGTCCCAGGCATCGGTGCCGAGATGTGAGTCCGCAGCCGTGGCCATGTCTGCTGTGGAGGTGGCCCCGACGTCCTCAAGCGGGGCCGTCGGCGTCTCGGGCAGGGTCGGTTCCCCCATGTCGGGTGTGCGGGTAGGCGTTTCATCCTGCACTTCATCGGCTTCGAGGAAGGGGTTCCGGCCGAGCGCATCCCGCACTTCCTGCGCGAAGTCTAGGGAGGACAACTGAAGCAGGCGCACCGCTTGCTGGAGGCGCGGCGTGAGGGCTTGGTGCTGTCTGTGTTCCTGTCGGAGGACGGGTGGTGTCGGCATGGGCATGGCTTTGTCTCTCTCTTGTTGGGGAAACCATGGCTGATGCCGCAACAAGCATGCCGACGGAAGTAACCAATCTCCGGTGGGTGTTTCAAGCGCACCGCGCGTGGTCAAGGCTTCGCTGAAATTGAAGGAAATTGCCGGATGCTGAACGCTGCAACGCGCAATACGCGCCATTGCAGTAACTCACCTGTCAGCCGATGCCTTCAAGGGCGTTTACACAAGCAGGGCGGCACGGTGCCACGGCTTATGGGATGCCAAAGCTGTGGCACTGGATGCGAACCTGTCTGCAGGCAAAGATTGCTGCAATGATTGCCAGCGAGTGCCTGAAAGACCGCTGAATGCCCTCTCAATGCCCCGACTGCAAGGCACGCGCCTTGCCCTCCCAAGCCACCACGTCGCACAGGAGATCTCATGAGCAACGACGTCATGCACTCCGCGCTCACGCCGAGAAGGCAGGAGAGCCGAGGGCCCAGGGCCCACACCCACGCCCGCGCAGAAGTGCTGCGCATGCTGAAGGACGATCACCGCAGCGCCAAGGCTGCGTTTCGTGAGTTTGATCGCCTGGATGCCGAAATCGACGCGGACGTCTGTGAAAGCATCATCCGGCAGACCTGCGTTGAACTGGAGGTGCACAGCCGGTTGGAGGAAGACGTGTTCTACCCCGCCGTGCGTACGGCCCTGGCGCAGACGGGTTTGATCGATGATGCCGAAGTGGAGCACCAGACCATGACGATGCTGCTCGACCAAGTGCGCAGTTTGAGTCCGGGCGACGCCCGGCAAGCCGCCACCTTTCGGGTGCTAGGTGAATACCTCAAACACCATATCAAGGAAGAGGAAGGCGAGATGTTCCGACAGATTGCGCATGCCCGCCTGGATTGGGTCCGTCTGCACGAGGACATGCTGACACGACGGCATGAATTGGTGGTCGTACTGGAAGAGCATGCCGGCGTCCCGTTTGAAGCAGACGGGGCCTTCCCCCTGGCCCCGGCGTTCAAAGCACCTTCGGCGCGCGCCGGCCATCCCTCCTGAACCCTCATCGAGGAGACAGATCATGAGCCTCACACCACGCGATCCTTCGCGCGCCAGCGCTCCACGGCCCCCCCTTGCAGGCGTGACCCTCTCGGCAGTGTTGGCCGCAACACTGCTCAGTGCCTGCGAACGCGAGATCACGCCGCCCAAAATGGGCAGCAACGACATTGTCCAGACGCCCATGTCGACTGCGCAGGGAACTGCTTCTCCAGCCCTGGGAACGGACTCGACCACGATGACATCGTCGGCAGGCGACAGTGGCAGCTTCGAGACGATGACCCGCGACAACCCCACCAGCGCTGGCATCCCTGGCAACGCCCAGGATCGACGCCAGGACACTGCCGCAGCCTCGGAAGGGGCGGTCACTTCAGTGACCGCCGCCACGCTCAACAATGCGGAGCGGCTGTTCATCACCCGGGCGAGCGAAAAGAGCCAGTTCGAAATCCTGGTGTCCGAACTGGCGGCAGATAAGGCCACCGACCCGGCGCTGAAGTCCTACGCTGCGATGGTGGCGGCCGACCACAAGGGGGCCGGCGAGGAACTCAAGCGTCTGGCTGCCGGTCATGGCGTGGCCTTGTCCCAGGCCCTGAGCGAGCAGGACCAAAGGACGCTGGCAGCCCTGCAGCGCGCCCAGGGCGTGGCGTTCGACAAGCAGTACCTACAGACAGTAGGAGTAAATGAACACGAGAAGAACGTGGCGACGTTCGAGCAGGCCAGTGCCGATGCACAGAACCCTGCCGTGAAGAACTACGTGCAGTCCACGCTGCCCACGCTCAAGGCCCACCTGGATGCAGCCCGCAAACTGCAGGTCAAAGGTTGAAGCTGCAGTACGTCACTGACCAGATGCCTGGCATACGCCGGGTGAGACGGGGCCGTGGCTTCGCCTACCAGACTGATGACGGCCACTGGCTGAGGCCCGGCGATGCAGGCGACGAAGTCCATCTACAACGCATCAGATCGCTGGCGATTCCGCCGGCCGATGAGCAGGTTTGGATATGCCCCCTGCCTGCAGGCCATATGCAGGCTACCGGCAGAGATGCACGTGGGCGCAAGCAGTACCGCTATCACCCCGAATGGCGCGCTCGGCAGGAGGATGACAAGTTCGAACGCCTGCTGGCGTTCGGCGAGGCCTTGCCTCGTCTGAGGCGCTGCGTGAACCAGGCTTTGGCCAGTCCTGTAGGGCGTCGACCAGGGCGGGAGGTCGTGATGGCCACCTTGATCCGTCTGCTGGACACGACCCTGGTGCGCGTTGGCAATGAGGCCTACGCGCGCGACAACCAGTCCTATGGGCTGACCACCTTGCGTTGTCGCCACGCGCAGGTGCGAGGCAGCCACCTCGTGTTGCGATTTCGGGGCAAGAGTGGCGTATTGCATGAAGTCGAACTCGATGATCCGCGCGTGGCCGCGATCGTCAGGCGTTGTCAGGACATGCCGGGGCAGGAGCTCTTTCAATACGTCGATGACGACGGTGTGGTCCACCCGGTGGGATCTGCTGACCTCAATGAGCAGATTGGCCAGTGCTGCGGCGAGGCTTTCACTGCCAAGGACTTCCGTACCTGGCATGCCACGGTTCACGCATGGGCTCGGTTGTCACCTTGTGCACGTGGCGGAAAGAGCGAGACGCCCTGTGCCAGCCACGGTGTGACCGAGCGCAAGCGGCTGGTCAATGAAGCCCTCCGGGAAGTGGCAGGCCTGCTGGGCAACACCTTGGCGGTCTGTCGCAAATCTTACGTGCATCCAAGGGTACTTGATTGCGCATTGCAGGCTCAATGGCCTGAGCAGCCTGTGCCATTGCCTCCACGTCGAGGATTGAGCCAGGACGAGCGAGCGCTCCTGGCGTTCCTCAAGGTCCGTGAATTGCAGACCTGATGACGTCTGTCAGGGCAGGTCTGTTCGGCCATCCCGCATGGCCTGCTCGGCATCTGCCTTGGCGCGGCTGAACTGCTCCCGTGCTTCCAGCTTGCAGGTGCGTGAGACGGTGCCACTGCGTTGCCCGCACATGCGCAGTCCGACCTCCAGATCGGCCTGGGCGATGGACAGGCGAGCTACATGGGCCGCTTGTGGCGTACCAGCGTAACGGGCTTCGGCGCGTTGCTCACGCTTGGTGCGCTCGGCCTTGGCCGTCCATTGACACAGATCCTTGTCACGCACAGGCATTTTGCCGCACTGCGCCAGCGCAGCCTGGTGCTGCTGGGCAGCTTCCATACGTGCCTGTGCCAAGGCCTGCTTGTCGCCGGCATCCTGAGCCAGGGCCCAGGTCGGTGCAGCGCAACACAGCACAGCCAAGCACATGATCGGCCGTCGGTGAGGCGATGTCGTCCTGATGATGTTGTTCATGTTGCGTGCACCTCGAGAGTTGTCATGCCTGTGAGACGTGACGCAGCGCGCGAGCTTCCATCGGCCGCTGCGTCGTGGCTGTCGGTCAGCGGACCTGGCTGTTGCCGCTGCCACCACCTGCGCGGTTCGGATCATCGATCACGCTGGGGTTCTTGGCGGCATCGTTCGCCCGCTTGCTTTTCTTGGCTGAATGCCCCGACTTGTGGGGCTTGCTGGCGCCTTGATCCGCTGTACCGGCGGCGGTCGGGGGCGCATTGTTGTAGTCCACCGACGGGGCGTTGGGGGTGCTATTGGCACTGGGGTCTTGGGACACCGAGCCTGCACCATTGCCTGGCAGGCCAGCAGTGCCGGAAGAACCGTTCACGGCGCCAGCGGTGTTCGACGTATTGCCTTGCTTTTCAAGGCTGGAGCTTTGAGCCATTGCCGCGCCGCTGGCCAGGATGGCCGCGGAAGCGACCAGGGAGAGTCGTTGGAGGATGTACTGGTTCATGGTCGGATCTTTCAAATTGAAGTGTGTGAAAACCGACAGCGCCAGACGCTGCCTGTCCAGTAGCAGGCAACCCGCGTGCCTTCCCCGGCCACTGGGTGCACCGTTTGCCAGTCAACAACTCCCCACTGTCAAGGAGCACAAAAGATGACCCCTCTCACTCTTGACGCTTGCATTCAGGCGTGTCAAACCTGCGCAGACGCCTGTGACCGCTGTGCCGCCGCCTGCCTAGCCGAGCATGATCCCAAAGCCATGGCGCGATGTATTGCGCTGGACATGGACTGCGCAGATGTATGTCGGCTAACCGCAGCCATGATGGCGCGGCAGAGTCAGTTCTTGCACTCTGCATGCGAGTTGTGTGCAGTCGTGTGCAAGGCCTGCGCCCAGGAGTGCGCCCAACATCCCATGGACCACTGCCGCGCCTGCGCAGACGCATGCGCTCGCTGCGCACGTGAATGCGAGCGCATGAGCCAGCCCCTATAACCCTATAACGCGTGGGCGCAGCAGTTCGGCCACGAAGTCTCATTGACCTGACCAGCAGGGCCGATCATCCATGCCTGCTTCGGGCATGTGCCTTGCCCCTTCCGAGCAACCCATTCACCAGGAGTGACACATGGCCTCCCAGTTTCAAATCCCTTTCGCCAGCCCGCGTCAATTGCGCTCATTCGATCCGTTCGACGACTTCACCCAGGAGGTCGGTCGCTTGTTCGGCAACTTCTTCCCGGCCGGCAGCCTGATGGGGCTGCCCGCGCGCACGGCTGACATCGTGGCACTGCCACGCCTGGATGTGCAAGAAGACGACCAGGGCATTCGTGTGAGTGCCGAGCTGCCCGGCGTGAGCGCTGACGATGTGGAAGTGCGGGTAGAGGGCGATCTGCTTGTGATCAGTGGTGAAAAGAAGGCCCAGCACCAGACGTCGGTGCGCAATTACCACGTCATGGAGCGCAGCTTCGGACAATTCAAACGCACGGTGGCGCTGCCGTTCACCCCGGATCCCCAGACGGTAGACGCCAGTTTCGATCTCGGCGTGCTGAGCGTGTTCGTGCCGGTGCAGACGAAACCGGAAGGCAGTCGCCGCATCGAAGTGCGCCAGGCTCCCGCCGGGCGCGGTGCGGCGCCGGAAACCTACCTCAACGATGGGCAGCGCATGCCTGCCGGGCCCGACAGCAATCCATCGACTGGTGACGACGAACCCGCGCGCTGATCAATGCCCCAGGAGCTCATCATGAAAGACACCCATGCCCGTTCCCGCGAGAACCGCCGTGTGGAGGGTCGTTGCACTACGCCCCCTGAGAAGGTGCCCACTTACCAAGAACTGCTCGACGAGTCGCTGGACCAGACCTTCCCGGCCAGCGATCCCATTTCTCCGAGCGCGGCCCTGCACGCGGAGCAAGTGATCCAGTCAGCGCGTGATTCGCATGATTGGTCGCTGGCGCCGGAAGGTGCGACGCCTTGTGAGTCGGCCGTGGGTGCATGCGAGTTCGTGCTGCATGCCGGCCATGGCGGGCTGGTCGATGCCGCCCTGGCGCGAAGGGCCGTGGAGATGGCGTTGCCCATGATCGATAAGGCGTTGAGCGACAAAGAGGTGTCCGGCATGGGCACCCTGTCGATCATCGTGATGGACCCGGCCGCTCGCCCGCGCGAGGGTCACTTCGACGAAGCGGTGTTGCTGGAGCATGCCGTAGGCGATCCTGCGTCGTGGGACGCCGACTACGCCGGGCTGGCCCGAGCGAAAGCCCGGCTGAGCTGGGAGACCGGTCTGGACAGCAGCCTGGTGCAGGCCATGCGTCCGCATCTGCTTCGGCAGGGCGACACCTTGCTGTGGGGCAGCGTGTACCTGGACGGCATCGTGGTGGCCGCCAGTGGTGCGCATCCCTGGTTCGATGAGGCCTTTGCCACAGCCATTGCGGCCAACATCCGTGCACTGGCTAAACAGCGTCAGGCTCAGGCGCTGCAGAAACGCAGGCTCGCTGTGTGATGGGGGCGGGTGCCGCAGGTACACCGCTTGCCGTGAGGGTGCACCCGTGCCTGTCTTGCCGGCAGGTAGTGTTTCCTTCACACACAAAGGAGTCGAGATGACCCAAGGCGATAACCCCCGCGCCAAAGCCCTGGCCGCCAGCGTTGCGCTGGGCTTGGCCTGTGCAGGCGCGTACGCGCAGATCCCCGGTGATTCCCCTGGCGGTTCGCCGCAATACCGCGATGCCACCGGGGTGTTGAAGCCGGGCTCCGGCGCGGTCAGCCCCTCCAATGCTTCAAGCACCGGGTGGACGCCATCTAGCAACTCGGGAACGATGTCTGGCAGCATGAGCGCGCCTGCTTCATCGACCTCCACGGGGAATGCGTCGGGCAACAACGTGCCCGACAACCAGGCCAAGCCCAACAACGACGGTGCGTGGGATCCCAATACGCAGCCCTCCAGCGCACCTGCCAGCAACAGTACCTCGTCACCGCGCAGTTCGGTCGACAGTGAGCAGATGCCCTTGCCCGCGGAGCCGACCGCTGCTGGCCCTGCCAGCTATGGTGGCTACGATCCGGCGCGTGAATCATGGATCCCCTATACCTCGTCCGGCTACATCGGCATCTCCGGCGGCAAACCAGACCTGAAGACGGACTGCGTGGCAGGCACCAGCTGTGACGATCCCGATTCCGGCTGGTCCGTTTACCTGGGCGGTCAGTTCAACCCGTACCTGGGCCTGCAACTGGGCTACCTGCAACTGCAGGACGCTGACCGCAATGGTGGGGACACCAAGGTGCGCGGCGTGAACATCTCGCTCACCGGCGCTGTGCCGCTGGGCAGCAACTTCAGCCTCAATGGCCGCCTGGGTGGTACCTATGGCTGGACCAAGACCTCGGTTGGCACGGGCGTGCCTGCCGCTTCCGGCAATGAGGAAGGGTTCGGTGTGGCCTATGGCGTGGGTGCCAGTTGGGACTTCGATCGTCACTGGAGCGTCACGCTCGATTGGGACCGCCATCGCCTGAACTACGCCGGGGACCAGAAGAAGGACACCGACATCGCGTCGATCGGTCTGCGCTACCGATTCTGAGCGAATGCGGTGGTAAACAAGGCCTCCTTCAGGAGGCCTTCTTCCTTTTCGGCGCCGCTGTTGCGGCAGATGTCCGCTTGCGGGCGGTGGCCGATTTGGCGGTGCCTGACTTGGCCACCTTGCTCGATGCGCCCGACGCCCCTGCCTCGTCTGTCTTGCCCTTCTTGCCTGCCAGACTGCGCTTGAGCAGTTCGGTCAGGTCGATCACGTTCGATGGCGCGGCGTTCTCGGTGCTTTCCTGCGGCGTCACCTCGTGCACATCGCCCGCCTCGTGCTTCTTCTCTACCAGCGCCATCACGGCGTCGCGGAATTCGTTGTGGTAGTCCTCTGGCTCCCAATCCTTTGACATGTCCTCTACAAGCGCGCGCGCCATGTCCAGCTCGGCGGGCTTGATGCCTGCGGCCTTGCTGCCTTCAGGCGGCAGTTTCAACTCTTCCCAGGTGCGAATCTCTGATGGCCAGCGCAAGGTGTTGAGCATCAGCGCGGGCCCGGCCGGCACCAGCGCGGCCAGGTGCTGCTTGGTCTGGATCACCACGCGCGCCAGGCCGATCCGGCCCGCCGCCAGCAAGGTCTCGCGCAACAACGCATACACCTTGTCGCCCTTGTTGATGGGGGCCAGGTAGTACGGCCGTTCCAGGTACACGAAGGGGATGTCGCCGGCCTTCACGAAGGACTCGATCTCGATGGTCTGGGTCGTCTTGGGGTAGGCATTGCGGATTTCCTCATCGCTGAGCACCACGTACTGCCCTTGCCCCCGCTCCACACCCTTGACGATGTGCTCTTTCGTGATCTCCTTGCCGGTGCGCTTGTTGATGCGCTTGTAGCCGACCGGGTCGAGCGTGCGCTTGTCGAGCCAGTCGAAGTCGATGTCGTCTTCCTGCGAGGCAGGGTACAGGCCCACCGGGATGTGGACCAGGCCAAAGGAGATGGCGCCTTTCCAAAGGGTTCTGGGCATGGTCGTGTTCTTCTGATGTAGACCAGCGCTGGTGGGCAAACGCCGTGCCCGTCGGGCATGCGGCTTGCCTTGGCATGGCTCCCGGCACGTCATCAGAGAGCTTTGCCATGGCCAAGGACGACAAACTGCAGCATTACCGCGCCAAGCGCGATTTTTCGATCACCAGCGAGCCGCAAGGTCAGGAGTCTCCCCGCGGCCAGACACTGAGCTTCGTGATCCAGAAGCATGCGGCGCGTCGGCTCCATTACGATTTCCGGCTGGAGCTGGACGGTACCCTGAAGAGCTGGGCCGTGCCCAAAGGGCCCAGCCTGGATCCGGCAGACAAGCGCATGGCCGTGCACGTGGAGGACCACCCGCTGGCCTATGGCAGCTTCGAAGGGGTGATCCCAGCCGGCCAGTACGGCGCCGGCACGGTCATCGTGTGGGACCGGGGCGAGTGGGTGCCCCATGGCGACCCGGTCAAGGGCTACCGTGATGGCAAGCTCAAGTTCGAGTTGCGTGGCCACAAGCTTCAGGGCAGCTGGACGCTGGTGCGCATGCGTGGACGAGGGCAGGAGCGCCAGGAGCCATGGCTGCTGATCAAGGAGCGTGACGAAGCCGCGCGGCCAGCCGCTGACTACGACGTGGTCGAAGCCTTGCCCGACAGCGTGCTGAAGGCCGGCAGCAAACCCGCCCCGGCGCGCGGTCGCAAGCCCAGAAGCCCCCAGAGCGACCCTTTGCCGCTCACGCTGGCGCCACAGCTGGCGACCCTGGTGAGCAGCGTGCCCGGCGAGGGCGACTGGCTCTACGAGATCAAGTTCGACGGCTACCGCCTGCTTGCCCGCATCGACAAGGGCGTGGTGCGTCTGTTCACACGCAACGGCCATGACTGGACCTCGCGCATGAAGGGCCTGGCCAAGGAACTGGGCCGGCTGAAGCTGACATCGGGCTGGCTCGACGGCGAGATCGTCGTGCTCGGCGCCCACGGCGGCACCGATTTCCAGGCTTTGCAGAACGCATTCGACCAGGCCCGCCCGGATGCGATCCAGTACTTCCTGTTCGACCTGCTGCATGCAGACGGTGAGGATCTGCGTGAGTTGCCGCTGCATCAGCGCCGCGAGCGCCTGCGTGCCTTGATCGACCAATCCGGAACAGCCGACGAGCACCCGCATGTCCGGTACAGCGAAGATTTCGAGGTGGCCCCGTCGCACCTGCTGCACACGGCCTGCGCCATGCGGATGGAGGGCGTGATCGGCAAGCGCCGTGATGCACCTTATCGCTCCGGCCGAAGCGATGCCTGGATCAAGCTCAAGTGCACGCAGCGGCAGGAGTTCGTGATCGGCGGCTACACGGATCCCAAGGGTGCGCGCCAGGGCCTGGGCGCCTTGCTGCTGGGCGTGCACGACGATCAGGGGCATCTGCACTATGCGGGCAACGTGGGCACCGGTTTCGATGCCCGCACCTTGCGGGATCTGCACGCGCGGCTGCAGGTCCTGGCCGTCGACAAGCCGGCATTCACCGCGCTGCCCCGTGATGTCAAGGGGCACTGGGTCAAGCCCAGCCTGGTGGCGGAGGTGTCCTTTGCGCAGTGGACGCAAGAGGGGCGCCTGCGCCAGGCTGTGTTCCATGGGCTGCGCTCCGACAAGCCGCCCCGCGCCATCACGCGTGAGAAGGCGTTAGCGCCTCCGCAAGGCACGGCCAGCACCGATCGCACACACAAGCAAGCCAAACCGGGCAAGCCGGCCGCTCGGGCAGATCAACGCATCGAGGGCGTGCGCATCACGCATGCCGATCGCATCATCGATCCGTCCACCGGCATCACCAAGGGCGAACTGGCCGATTACCATGCACGCGCTGCGCGCCGGATGCTGCCGCACCTGGCGGGCCGCCCGGTGTCGCTGGTTCGTGCCCCCGACGGTATCCAGGGCGAACTGTTTTTCCAGAAGCATGCCGATCGCATGAGCATTCCCGGCATCGAACGGCTCGACGCCGCGCTGGATCCGGGGCATGCACCCCTGCTGGCTGTGCCCACCCGCGAAGCCATGGTCGGTGCAGCCCAGATGAACGTGATCGAACTCCACACCTGGAACGCCACCACGGACCACATCGAGCAACCCGACCGCATGACCTTCGACCTCGATCCCGGCGAGGGTGTCGCTTGGCCCCAGGTGCAAGAAGCCGCGGAACTGGTGCGGGTGATGCTGCAAGAGCTGTCGCTGCGCAGCTTCCTGAAGACCAGCGGCGGCAAGGGCCTGCATGTGGTGGTGCCGTTCAAGCCCTCGCTGGGCTGGGACGAGGTGAAGGCCTTGTCCAAGGCCGTCGTCGAGCACCTGGCCTCGGCGCTCCCGGACCGCTTCGTCAGTAAGAGTGGGCCCCGCAACCGCGTGGGCAAGATCTTCGTGGACTACCTGCGCAACGGCCGGGGCGCCACCACGGCGTCAGCCTGGACGGCGCGTGCCCGTCCCGGCATGGGCGTCTCGGTGCCCGTGGATTGGTCGGAGCTGAAGCAGCTCACGGGGGGCGCCCACTGGACGATCCGCACGGTGGATGTCCGGTTGCAGGAGGCCGATCCCTGGGCGGGTTATCGGCGGGTCAGGCAGACCTTGAGCGCGGCGATCAAGGCCATGAGCTGATATATGGATGGTGGACCGAAGGAGGATCGAACTCCCGACCTCTGCATTGCGAACGTAGCGCTCTCCCAGCTGAGCTATCGGCCCGTGCTGTCCAGTCTAGCAAAAAGCGGCGCATGCCAAAGCCAACGCCTCTGGCCTGGGTCAAGCCGTGCGCTGGCGTTGCTGCAGTTCCTTGAACAGCGCCGATTGGTCCAGATCAGCCAAGCCGTGCTCGGCGGCCGATGCATACAGCGATGCCAGCGCATCGGTGATGGGAGCATCGAAGTCCATGCCCGCCGCCGTGTGCATGGCATTGCGCATGTCCTTGAGCTGGATGCCCAGCGAGCCGCGTTTGGCGAAGTCACCCTGCACCATGCGCTGGCCGTGAACCTCGAGGATGCGGCTCTCGGCGAAACCACCTCGCAAGGCTTCCCGCACTTTGGCTGGGTCGGCACCACCGCGCTCTGCCAGCAACAGGGCCTCGGCCACGGCGCCGATGGTGATGCCCACGATCATCTGGTTGGCCAGCTTGGCCAGTTGCCCGCTGCCGGCAGGGCCCACGTGCACGGGCCGGCCCATGGCCTGCAGGGCCTCGCGGGCGCGTTCCACATCGGCGGCTTCACCGCCGGCCAGGATGGCCAGGGTGCCGGCCTCCGCTCCCAGGGTGCCGCCGGACACCGGTGCGTCCAGCGCCGAGCAACCGATGGCCGCCAGCCGCTGGGCATGGTCGCGTGCCTGTTCGGGCAGGATGGAGCTCATGTCCACCACCAGGGTGCCGGGCTGCAGGCCGGCTGCGGCTGCCTCCTGCGCGGACAGGCCAATGCCGCCGAACAGCACCTCGGCCACCACGCCGCCGTGCTCCAGCATGGTGATGACGATGTCCGCGTCGGCCACGGCGTGGGCCGGAGTGTCGGCGATCCGGGCGCCGGTGTCGGCCAGCGCTTCCGCCTTGGCCCGTGTCCGGTTCCACACAGTCAAGGGAAAACCCGCTGTTGCCAGGCGCCGCGCCATGGGCGCACCCATCAAGCCGCAGCCCAGCAGGCTGATTCGTCGCATCTTGAAACTCGCTAATCCGCTCATTGATGAGCAAAATGTCCGTCAAACGAGGCAAAGGCCATGTTGATCCCTTGTTTGAAGGACAGCCGCTGCCTTGAATTTGCGCCAACATAGCGCATGTTCGGGATTTTCGCTCCCCCCGGTTGAGACAACGACAGCAATGAACGACATGGCCGATTCTCTCGCGACGGTGGCCCCGCGACTGAACGGGCTGGAGGACGCCTTGGTCCACAGCCTGGAGCAGTTGGGCGCGGGCGTGCTGATCAAGCACCTGGGCACCGGCCGCTATGAATACGCCAGTGCTGCCGCTCGCACCCTGTGGGCTGGTGCGCGTGATCCCCTGGGCGCAACGGACGCCGAACTGTTCGATGCCGTGCAGGCCGTGGCCCTGCGCGCGGCCGACCAGCAGGCCGTGGCCCTGACCAATGGTTTTGCCGCCGAGCACCGCCTGGAGCGTCAGGGCGAGCGCCGTGAGTACCTGGTGTGGCGCCAGGCCCTGCGTGATGAATCAGGCCAGCCCTCGCGCGTGCTGAGCAGTTGGCAGGACATCACCGAGCAGCGCAAGCGCGAGCAGCAGTTGCAGGCCGCGTTCAAGCAGCTTGAGCAGCAGCAGCTGGCCAATGCCGAGCTGCGCCGCGAGATGCAGGACAACCAGGTCCGCGACAACGTGTCGGGCCTGTACCACCGGGCTCACTTCGAAGAGCAACTGCGCCGTGAGGCTGACCTCTCCAGCCGCGAGCAGCGCGAGTTCGCCATCGTGTCCGTGTCGGTCGACGGCATGGACGAGATCCGCCAGACCTATGGTGCCGACAGCTGCGAGCGCGTGGTCGAGGCCCTGGGCCGCCTGTTGCGCGCCAACACCCGTGCGATGGACTCCCCCTGCCGCCTGGGCGGCGACCGCTTCGTGGTGCTGTTGTCGGGCGTGGGCCTGGCCACGGCGCACTCGCGCATGGAGCACCTGCGCAAGCAGTGCTCGCAGCACATCGTGGCCTACAACGGCCAGCAGATCCCCTTCACCGTCAGCATGGGCATTGCCAGCTTCCCGCACACGGCCGGCTCGGTCGAAGAGTTGATGCGCAGCGCCGACCGCGCCATGGGCATCTCGCGCGAGAAGGGCGGCAACCATCTCACGCTGGCCAGCATCCAGTTTGTGCCTGCGGGTTGACTGAACTGAATCGTCAGCGCTGCCAAGGCGCCATGCCAAAGAAAAAACCGGCACGGGCTTCAAAGCACCGGCCGGTTTTTTGTGGAATAGGTGTCCGCCGCGAACCAGTCACCGCACTCCTGAACCCAGGGGATTCAGGTGGGCGAGGTCAGCTTGACTTCGGGTTCATCTGACGCGAGACGATCGCACCAGCCAAGCAATGTTCCAGGCCCTGGCTCAATGAGCATCGGTTCAAGGAAATATTGGCTTCCGCGAACGCGACGAACACCTTCATTGTAGGCCCGCGCCATGAACCGCAAACCTTAAGCTGCGTGTGGCTTGCGGGTTTAGTTGACAGATCGACAACAGACGCGCTGCGGGTTTACAGCAGGTGGCCGTCGTCGTTGAGCGTGGCGTCCAGCCGTGTGATCAGGGTGTCCAGGTATTCCTTGGACACGGTGTTGTCGCCGGACTGAGCCGGTGCTTCGGCGGAGGGCGTGGCGGCACTGGGGGCGGGCATGGAGGCCAGCTCGTAGGCCAGGTTCAGGGCGGCCAACACGGCGATGCGCTCGCGCGCCTTGAGCTTGCCGGCGTCGCGGATGGCACACATCTCGCGGTCCACGTGGCTGACGGCCTGGCGCAGTTGGGGCTCGCCGCCGTCGGGGCAGCCCAGCAGGTAGCTCTGCCCCATGATGGAGACTTCGATCTGTTTCATGCGCGGTCGTCAGGCGGGAGCTCGTCGTCCTCGCCGGCGGTGGCCGAGGCGGGGGCGGGCAGTTTGTCGATCAGGGTGTCGATGCGGGCACGGGCGGCTGACAGGCGCGCGCGCAGCGAATCACGCTCTTGCGTGGTCACCTGCAGTTGCTGCTGCAGCAGGGCGTTGGTGCGCTGCAGTTCCTCGTGGCGCAGCAGCAGGCGCTCGACGCGGTCGGTCAGGTCTTCGATCCTGGACATGAGGGTGGGCCCTCGCTCCCATGGTGGCCTCTGCGGAGGCGGAACCCGGATTGTAGGCGGCGAAACCGGTGCGCAGGCTGGGGCACGCCCTTACCTACCTTGGGCACTCGCCTTACAATGCCGCCCGTTGGTGCTCGCGCCGGGGTTCACTCGGTGCAGTTAAACGGGAAGCAAGAGGGTTGCGGTGCCACCGGTGCCTGCCCGACTTGCGCTGCCCCCGCAACGGTCGGCGGTCAAGCCCTGCAAGGGGCTTCGCTCGTGTTCTACAGTCACTGGGTGTTCACACGCCTGGGAAGGCTTCACGGGTCGAACCGCCCAGCCCGGATACCGGCCAGCAAGGGGTGTATCGATGCCAGCTCTTCCAAGGGCCGGCATGGGCATGCCGTATCGCTCCATGCCTGCGGGGATGCAGGCGGGGCACTTGTCCCTTTGCTTTTCAATCATGTTGTTTTTGAACTCGGTGCGCCAGGCACCTGGGGTGCGTTCGGCCATGGCCGTTGCCGTGTCGGTATTGTCTGCCGGTGGTTACCAGTTGGCCTCGGCCGCTGAAGGCGGTACGGCACTGGAGCCGGTGGTCGTGACGGCCACGCGCGTGGCCACGCCGC
>CALAKR010000150.1 GCA_937923225.1 uncultured Aquabacterium sp.
TTACTTTTGTGGCTCCTGCTTCAAGACACTCCAATGCAGTGAATCCAATATTTGCTCCTGCATCCAGCACAGAGTCCAACGCTCTGACAAATTTTCTAAAAATAAACAGGTCTATGTCGGCTTGCGGATATCGCACATCCATCAGAAGCTTTGCAGCATATGCTCTCTCGTGGCGATTTTCGAGATCAAATGTAATGGACGTTCCAGCTAACTTGAACGTCACATTGCCATGTTGACGGATAATTTCTTCAAATTCGGAAACTAATTTCATATAGTAAAATTACACCTTGAAGCCAAAAAATTTTTGCATGCATGTAATTTTACATTCATGCATGGCACCACGAACAAATGAAACCACAATTGGAAATCGCTGGAAATTTTGTAGGCTTCCCCATAAACCGGAACCCGGTCCGCTCATTTCATCCACTGAAGCCATGGCACGCTCGAACTAGATGCAGGGGAAAACAGCAGCCAAGATGACCGTAGCAGTGGTCAATTGTGACGCAGTTGCCTCAACAGCAACAGAACACGTAAACCGGGACGTCATCCGCTGGCGGAAATGTTACAGCGTTCAGCATGAGTCGGCGTGACAGTGCTCCCCTGAATGTGATGCTTCAATAGCTTGTTTATCTGGACGGATCTGGGAAAGTGAAGCGACCACGCTCAAGCACCACAGACAAACTCCGCTGGATGAAGCTTCAGCAGGGCGTCAGACGGCTTGAAGGTTGTACATAATTGATCAAACGCATTGCGGCCATGAGGCTGATGCCAGCCGCTAAGGCTTCTGGTAGGCACAGGCATATCTCCTGCAAACGGCGTATATGCTTCGAGATGTTTGGGTTCAAGGGCTTGATGGACCGCAAGGCGTCAGCAAACACGCCACGCCCTCGATGCCGAATCGACTCGACACATTGAGCTGCTCAAGCGTAGACGAAGGCGCACGTCCTAACATGCGTGCGAAGGTTAGGGCACCCAGCCACCTTCGCTCGCCTCCAAAGCTACAGGCCAGGAGCCAAGCCGAACGCCTCACCTGGACTTGCCTACGTGAGTGGGCGTATGGGTGGATCCGGGCGCGCAGCGTGGGGTGAACCGGGTGATTGGCGTCGTTCATGGTGCACCACAACAACTGCTGGCCAAAATCATTCTTGGGCCACCAGCCCCAGCTTCCCGGCTCGTCGGGAATGACATGTTGCAGATCAACACCCACGGACGACCAACGGCTGATGCATCGACGGGGTCAAGCGAACTGGCGCCCGGTAGGAAAGTGCCAAAGCCCGCCGTATGAGGGTTGTCTCACTCAGGTCGTGCCACAAGCCGATATCACCGTCTCCTCTGGCATCAGGCGAAAAAATAGTCTCATCAAGGGATAACCCTGTTTGCATACGTATGCAATTCATCAAAAGTCGGCTTGCATACCTATGCAAATAGGCAAACCCTCTTTTCTTGAACGGCACCCACCATGATCAAATATCTCAAGCGCGGCAAGGACATCGAGGTCCGGGCCGAGGACGACAGCAAGGTGCGCAGCACCGTCGAAGGCATCATCCAGGCCGTGGAAAGCCGGGGCGATGCCGCGGTGCGCGAATACAGCCGCCAGTTCGACCAATGGGATCCGGCCGACTTCCGCCTCTCGGCAGCCGAGATCGAGAAGGCGCGCAAGAGCCTGTCGGCGCGCGAGATCGAAGATATTGCGTTTGCGCAGACCCAGGTGCGCAACTTCGCGCAGATCCAGCGCGACTCGATGCGCGATGTGGAAGTGGAAACCTATCCCGGCGTGGTGCTCGGTCACAAGCACATTCCGGTCAATGCCGTGGGCTGCTACATCCCGGGCGGCAAGTACCCGCTGCTGGCTTCGGCCCACATGAGCGTGCTGACGGCCAAGGTGGCGGGCGTGAAGCGCATTGTTGCCACCGCCCCGCCCTACCAGGGCGCGCCGCATCCGGCCATCGTGACGGCGATGGCCATGGCCGGCGCCGACGAGATCCTGGTGCTCGGCGGCGTGCAGGCCGTGGTGGCGATGGCGGTGGGCACGCCCAGCATCGCGCCGGTCGACATGCTGGTGGGCCCGGGCAACATGTATGTCGCCGAAGCCAAGCGCCAGCTGTTCGGCCGCGTGGGCATCGACCTGTTCGCGGGTCCGACCGAGACCCTGGTGATTGCCGACGACAGCGTCGATGCCGAGATGTGCGCGGTCGACCTGCTGGGCCAGGCCGAGCACGGCCCCACCTCGCCCGCCATCCTGCTCACCACCAGCGAGCAGCTGGCGCACGACACGCTGGCCGAGATCCAGCGCCAGCTGACCATTCTTCCCACGGCGGCCATCGCGTCGGTGAGCTGGGCTGAATACGGCGAGGTGATCGTCTGCGATACGCGCGAGGAGATGCTGCGCAAAGCCGACGAGCTGGCCTTCGAGCATGTGCAGGTGCTGACCCGCGACCCGGACTGGTTCCTCGAGCACCTGAGCAACTACGGCGGCCTGTTCCTGGGCGCGCGCACCAACGTGGCCTTTGGCGACAAGGTGATCGGCACCAACCACACCCTGCCGACCAACCGCGCGGCGCGCTACACCGGCGGCCTGTGGGTCGGCAAGTTCCTCAAGACCTGCACCTACCAGCGCGTGCTGACCGACGAGGCCAGCGCCCTCATGGGCGAGTACTGCTCGCGCCTGTGCCACATGGAGAATTTCGCCGGCCATGGCGAGCAGGCCAACCTGCGCGTGCGCCGCTATGGCGATCGCGCCGAGGTGCCGTGGTACGCGCCGGTGCCGGCGGCCGAAAAGGTGATGGAGCAGTGAACGTGCTGCCCTCCACTCCCAGCTTCCGTGTCGATGGCCGCCGGGCCCTGGTGACGGGCGCGGGCCGCGGCATCGGCCTGGCCGCGGCTTGCGCGCTGGCCCAGGCAGGGGCCTCGGTGACGCTCGCGGCGCGCTCGGAACACGAGCTGCAGCAGGCCTGCGAACGCATACGCGCCGAAGGCGGCCAGGCCGACTATCTGGTGCTCGATGTCACGGACTCGCAGGCCGTGACCGGGCAGCTGACGGCGGCCGGCCCGTTCCAGATCCTGGTCAACAACGCCGGGCTCAACCGGCCGCGGCCGCTGGTCGAGGTGCAGGACGAGGACATCGACGCGGTGTTCGATCTCAATGTCAAGGCCACGCTCTATGTGACACGCACCGTCAGCCGCGGCCTGCTGGATGCGGGCCTGCCCGGCTCCATCGTGACAATCTCCTCGCAGATGGGCGTGGTGGGCAGCCCGCGCCGCACCCTGTACTGCGCCAGCAAGCATGCGGTCGAAGGCATGACCAAGGCGCTGGCCTGGGAGCTGGGCGGCGCGGGCATCCGCGTCAACACGATCTGCCCCACGTTCGTCGAGACCTCCATGACCGCGGGCATGTTTGCCGACCCGGCGTTTCGCGCGTGGGTCACCGAGCGCATCGCGCTGGGCCGGCTGGGCCAGTTGGAGGAGATCATGGGCGCAGTCGTGTTCCTGGCCAGCGATGCCTCCAGCCTGATGACCGGCAGCGCGCTGATGCTAGACGGCGGATGGAGCGCCGCATGAAGGCCAATGCCACGGCGCAGGCCGTCGCCGAACTGGCCAAGGTATCGCAGTCGGCCGTGAGCCGCAGCTTCACGCCCGGCGCCAGCGTGTCGGAGGACACGCGCGCGCGGGTGCTGAGCGCGGCCAAGGCGCTGGGCTACCGCCCCAACGCGCT
>CALAKR010000151.1 GCA_937923225.1 uncultured Aquabacterium sp.
TCGGCGAGAAATACGGCAAGGACACCTTCTTGCTGATCGACAAGTTCGGCACGGCCAAGGTGCCGGCCGCCTTCGCGCTCAAGAGCCGTGTCGATGGCTTCTTCGAACGCTTTGGCTTGCGGGGCGTGACTGACCGCGTGATCCAGGCCGTGACGAACCTGTTGCCCAGCCACCTGCCACCGCGCATGCGCCAATGGCGTGACCGCTACGAGCACCATCTGCTGGTGCGCGTGTCCAACGACACGGCCGAGGCCACGCGGGGCTTCCTGGGGGACTATTTCAGCCAGAGCACCACGGGTGCCTGGTTCGAGTGCGATGCGGAAGAAGGGCGCAAGGCCTTCCTGCACCGCTTCGCCATCGCGGGCGCGGCCATCCGCTACCGTGAAGTCCACCGGGGCAGTGTGGAAGACATCGTCGCGCTCGACGTGGCCCTGCGCCGCAATGACCGCGAGTGGGTGGAGCAACTGCCCACCGAGGTCGAATCCGACGTGCTCCACAAGCTCTATTACGGCCACTTCTTCTGCCACGTGTTCCACCAGGACTACATCGTGAAGAAAGGCGTGGACCCGTTGGCGATGGAGCACCGCATGTGGGAACTGTTCGACGCACGCCGTGCCGAGTACCCCGCCGAGCACAACGTGGGGCACCTGTACGTGGCCAAGCCGACGCTGGCGGGCTTCTACCGCGAGCTGGACCCGACCAACACCTTCAACCCCGGCATCGGCCACACGTCGCGGCTGCGGGGTTGGGATGAGTGCTGCGGCAACACCCCGGCGTGGCCGCAGGGGTATTCCGAGAAGTCAGAAGCCGCTTGAGTGCAAGGCGGGCAACGGTGCGTTGGCACCCTTCGCCTGCCTCGTGAATGGCCCAGGCCCTACTTGACCAGGGCCAGCGTGCCCTTCATCACCGTGGAATGCCCGGGGAAGGAGCAGAACCAGGCATAGCTTTCACCGGCCTTGAGCTTGGCCACATCGAAGCTCACCGCATCGCTCTCACCACCGCCGATCAGCTTGGTGTGGGCGACCACACGGGTATCGCCGGGCTTCACATAAGCCTTGTCCGGGCCGGCAGGGATGCCGTCATTGGCGGTGGCCTGCGCATCGGCGGCCTTGGTGAGCACCCAGTTGTGGCCCATTGCGGTCTTGGGCAGCTTGCCCACGTGCTTGAGCTTGACGCTGAACTGCTTGCAACTGGCCGGCACGGCGATGCTGGTCTTGTTGAACTGCATCGCGTCGTTGCCTTCGAGGTCGACGCTGCAGGTGGCGGCCATCAGTGGGGTGCTCAGCACGGTGGTGAGCAGGGCGGCGAGGGTGGTTTTCATGGTCATCTTTGTTCCTTCAAAGGGGGGCGATGTCGGCACCGCCCGTGGCGCCCTTGATCCTGTTGCGCCAGTTGCTACTATGGGAACAGGCTGGCCACAGAGGCTTGTGATGCATCAAGGCCGCGCCAGTTGATGTCTGGAGAACACGATGTCCAGTGAGCTGATCTTCCGGCAGCTGTTCGATGCCGCTTCATCCACCTACACCTACCTGCTGGGGTGTGCCGCCACGCGGCAGGCCGTGATCATCGACCCGGTGTTCGAGCAGCACCTGCGTGATCGTGCGCTGATCGATGAGTTGGGCCTGAAACTCGTCGCGGCCCTGGACACCCACTGTCATGCCGACCACGTGACGGGCGCTTGGCTGATGCAACAGGCTACCGGCTGCCGCATCGGCATCTCGGCCCGTTATGGCGATAGGCTGCAGGGGGCTGACCTGCGGCTCGATGATGGCGATCGGGTGGCTTTTGGCCAGCGCCATCTCGATGTGCTGGCCACGCCCGGCCACACGGACGGCTGCATCTCCTACCTGCTGGACGACCGCAGCAAGGTCTTCACGGGCGATTGCCTGCTGATCCGTGGCGCTGGGCGCTGTGATTTCCAGCAGGGCAATGCCGCCACGCTCTACCGCTCCATCACCGGGCAGCTCTTCACGTTGCCTGAGGATTGCCTGGTGTTCCCCGCGCACGACTACAGCGGGCGCACCATGTCCAGCATCGCCGAAGAGCGCGCGCACAACCCACGGATCGGCGGGCAGGCTGATGAGCGCGATTTCGTCGGCTTCATGGAGAACCTGCACCTGCCGCATCCCAAAAAGATCGATGCGGCGGTGCCGGCCAACATGCGCTCCGGGCGCCCGCAGGACGGCAAGCCACCGCAGTTAGCGGATTGGGCCCCTGTGCGCCAGACCTATGCCGGGCTGATCGAGATCGACCCCGAGTGGGTGTCCGAACACCTGGCCGATGTGCTGCTGCTCGACGTTCGGCAGGAAGGTGAGCTCGACGAGCGCCTGGGCCACATCCAGGGCGCCCGCCCGCTACCCCTGAACGAGCTCAAGCAGCGCCTGAGCGAGATCCCGCAGGACAAGCCCGTGGTCACGGTTTGCCATGCCGGCATGCGTTCGGGTCAGGCTACGGTCATCCTGCGGCAGGGCGGTTTCCAGCGCGTGGCCAATATGCGTGGTGGCATGGTCACGTGGCACCAACTGGGCCTGCCGGTGGAACGTGATGCTCACCCTACCGTCTGAAAGGACTGGTCACGCGGTCCGGCGTCGTCTGGCACACTGCGGGCGCACTTACATTTCTGGAGGCCGGCATGGCACTGCGCATCAACGACATCGTCCCTGACTTCTCGGCCGAAACCGATCAGGGCCCCATCAAGTTCCACGACTGGATCGGCCAGGGCTGGGCCATCCTGTTTTCTCACCCCAAAGATTTCACCCCGGTGTGCACCACTGAGTTCGGTGCCGTAGCGCAGCTGGCCGAAGAATGGGCCAAGCGCGGCACCAAGGTGATCGGTGTGTCCGTCGATGGCGTGGAGGCCCACCAGAAGTGGAAGGGCGACATCGAGAAGGTCGCCGCCTGCAAGGCCGGCTTCCCCATCATTGCCGATGAGAGCCTGGCCGTTTCCAAGGCCTTCGACATGCTGCCAGCCGAGGCCTACCTGCCCGATGGCCGCACGCCCAACGACACGGCCACCGTGCGCTCCGTGTTCATCATCGGACCGGACAAGAAGCTCAAGCTGTCCATGACCTACCCGATGTCGGTGGGCCGCAACTTCGCCGAGGTGCTGCGCGCCCTGGATGCCCTGCAACTGACCTACAACGTGCCGCTGGCTACGCCCGCCAACTGGTCTGTGGGCGAGGATGTTGTCGTCGCGCTGTCGCTCAATGACGACCAGGCCCGCGAGAAGTACGGCGCCATCGACGTCAAGCTGCCCTACCTGCGCCTGGCCAAGTCGCCCAAGTGATCCGACAAGGTGTACCCACCCGAAGAAGGGCCGCGCAAGCGGCCTTTTTGCTGGGCCCTACAATGGCTTGAGCCGACAGCCGCAAGACCGCCCACGGGCAGGCGCCGCTGGATGCCTTCTTCCGCGCCGCCGCGGCCCATCGCCCACTTTCCAGGTCTGATCACCATGTCCGGATTTGTTTTGCCAGACCATGGCGGTTGGAGCGTTCGATGACGGCGGCGCAGGCACCGGCATCACGCCATGAGGAATGGCTGGCCCTGGCTCTGGAGAATGCCGATCTGGGCATGTGGGAGTGGGATCTCGCCAGCGGTGCCTTCGTGCGCTCGCCAGGCCATGATGAGATGTTTGGCTATGCCAACGAGCAAGGCCACTGGGACGCGAGCGTGGCAGCACACCATGTGCTGGACGAGGACAAGCCCCTGCTGCATAAGGCCTTTGCCCAGGTTTTGGCCAAAGGGCACATTGAGTTCGAGGTTCGTGTGCAGGCGCCGGATGGCAGCACGCACTGGATCCGGTCACGCGGCCGTGTTCGCCATGACGTGGCCGGCCAACCCGTGCGCGTGGTAGGCGTGGTCACAGACATCACGGCCCAGCGTCAGGCCGAGGCCAATGTGCTGGCCCGCGAGGAGCGCTACCGAACCCTGTTCAATTCGATCGACGAGGGCTTTTGCATCATCGAGTTCTTCGATGGCCCGCACGGCCCCTTGAGCGACTACATCCACGTCGAGGCCAATCCGGCCTACGCGCAGCACGCGGGTATCCCCAACGTGGTCGGCCAGAAAGTGCGTGAGATGGTGCCGGCCGAGGCCGGTGGCTGGGTTGAGCTGTATGGCGGCGTGCTGCGCACCGGTGTGCCCATCCGCTTCGAGCGCGAACTGGTGGCCACAGGGCGCTATCTGGAGCTGGCGGCGTTCCGCGTGGGACCGGCCAGTCGTCGCCAGGTGGCCGTGCTGTTCCAGGACATCACCGCACGCAAGCGTGCTGACGAGGCGGTGCAGGCGCTCAATGAAACGCTGGAAGCCCGCGTGAAGCAGGCCGTGGCCGAGCGCCTGCAGGAGCAAGAGCGCCTGCATGAAGCGGAAGAAGCCCTGCGCCACTCGCAAAAGATGGAGGCGGTGGGGCAGCTCACGGGCGGCATCGCGCACGATTTCAACAACCTGCTGACTGGCATTTCCGGATCGCTGGAGTTGCTGCAGACGCGCCTGCATCAGGGGCGCCTGAGCGATTGCGAGCGTTACGTCACGGCGGCGCAAGGGGCCGCCCGCAGGGCGGCCTCGCTCACGCACCGCCTGCTGGCCTTCTCGCGCCGCCAGACGCTGGACCCCAAGCCCACCGACGTCAACCGCCTTGTGATGAACATGGAGGAACTGATCAGCCGCACGGTGGGCCCGCACATCCATGTCGAGGTGGTCACGGCCCCCCGCTTGTGGACTGCGCTGATCGATGCGCCGCAACTTGAGAACGCTTTGTTGAATCTGTGTATCAACGCGCGTGATGCCATGCCGGGCGGTGGTCGGATCACCGTCGAGACCTCCAACAAATGGCTGGACGAGACGGCCGCCCGACAGCGTGACATCGCGCCAGGCCAGTATCTCTCGCTGTGCGTGACGGACACCGGCTGCGGCATCGCGCCCGAGATCATCGACCGGGTGTTCGATCCCTTCTTCACCACCAAGCCCATTGGCGAGGGCACGGGGCTGGGCCTGTCGATGGTGTACGGCTTCGTGCGCCAGTCCGGCGGGCAGATCCGTGTCTACTCGGAGGTGGGGCAGGGCACCACCATGTGCATCTACCTGCCGCGCCACTACCGCGATGGTCAGGAGGCCGAAGAACCCGTGGCGACCCCGCTCACCGCCAGCCCCGGCCTGGGTGAAACCATCCTGGTGGTCGACGACGAGCCCACCGTGCGCATGCTGGTGTTCGAGTCCCTGCGTGAAGACGGCTTCCATGTCATCGAGGCCGCCGATGGGCATGAGGGCCTGAAGATCCTGCAGTCCGACGCGCGCATCGACGTGCTCGTCACTGACGTGGGGCTACCCGGCGGCATGAATGGCCGCCAGTTGGCCGATGCGGCCCGCCTGAGCCGCCCGCAACTGCGGATCCTCTTCATCACCGGCTATGCGGAGAACGCGGTGATCGGCAATGGCGAACTGCCCACGGGCATGCGGGTGCTGACCAAGCCTTTCCCACTGGAAGTGCTCACCCAGCGCATCCAGGACATGCTGGGCCGCTGATTCGGGGGCCCTGAGCGCGGGGCTTTGCCTTGCGTTGAGCGGCATCCTCGCCCATGATGGCCTCACAACGAGGAGACCATCGCATGCCGTCTGTCACAAGCCGGGCCCAGGCGAGCCAGGCTGATCCGCGTCTGCACTATGACGCCTTGGCCGCCGTGCCATCGACCTTGCGCATCCCGCTGGCCGCGCGGGCGTTCGGGGACGCGATGTTCCCCGAGGTGGCCGCGGGTGATGCCCATGCCGTGCGCATGATGGCTGAGCTTGATGATGACGGACAGACCTGGCTGGAGGATCCCGCCTGTGTCTATGGCGTGCTGGCACGCACCCGCTGCTTTCGCGACGTGGCGCAGGGCTATCTGCAGATGCAGCCGGCTGGTCTGGTGGTCAACCTGGGCTGTGGCTTGTCCCACTACTTCCAGTGGCTGGACAACGGCCGCGCCCGCATGATCGATGCAGATCTGCCCGAGGTGCTGGCCATGCGGGATCTGCTGCTGCCGCCAGCAACGACACGTCATACACAGCAGATGCTGGATCTGCGGGGGGGCGACTGGTGGCCCTCCCTGGCGTTGCCTGACCGTGATGGCACGCCCATCTGCCTGCTCAGCGAAGGCGTGCTGATGTACCTGACGCCCGTGCAAGTGCACGCCTTGATCCACACATTGGGCGAACGCGCCCCGGCAGGTTCCGTGTTTGCCTTCGATGCCTTGTGCTGGCTCACCGTGGGGCAGGCGCAGGCGCACCCGCTGGTGCGGCATACGGCGGCCGAGTTCACCTGGGGGCCGCGTGGCCTGGCGGAACTGCGTGAAGCGCACCCCCGTGTGCGATTGGCGGCGGTGCACGAGGTGATGGACGGCTTCAGCACAGGCCATTCCTTCGCTGGCAGTGCCTTCCGATTTTTCACGGGGGTGCCGTTCTACGCGGTGTATGTGCTGAAGGTGGCGTGACCACAGGTGGTGTGAGTGCAGGGCCCGCACGCCGGAAGGTCAGGTTGATCCGCACGGGGCCCAGCAGCGGATGTGCATCGCCCTTGATCGGCGCGACACCATGAAAGCGCAGGCGGTCTACACCACCCCAGACCACCACGTCGCCATGCCACAGAGCCACGCGGGCAGGGCGCTCTGAGCGCGTGAGCCCGCCGAACAGGAAGGTGGCCGGCATCCCCAGTGACACCGAGACGATGGGCTGCGTGAAGTCCTGCTCATCACGGTCCTGGTGCAAAGACAGGCGGGTGCCCGGCTCGTAGCGGTTGATCAGGCATGCGTCGGGTTCGAAGGTGTCGAACCCGGCCTGACGCGCGGCCTCGCCAGCCAGAACCCGCAGCGCATCAGGCATTGCTGGCCAGGGCTGGCCGTAAACCGGGTCCACGGGGCTGTAGCGGTAGCCACGCCGGTCGGACACCCAACCCAAGGGGCCGCAGTTGCTCATGGCCACGGACATGGTGACGCCGCCCGGCGTGAGCATGTGTCGAAAGGGAGCCTGTGTGCTCACGATGCTGAGGGCGGCAAGCAGCGCGTCAGCGCGGGCCAAGGCGAGGCCGCGCAGCACGCAGGCTTGCGAGCCCAGCCATTCGATCCCGCTCTTCGGTGCGGGATCGCCATCCTCATCGAACAGTGGCATGGTCATGTGGCGTCGTGAAAGATGATGCCCAGCGTGTGCCGATGCCCGGATCGCACCCGGCTGACCCCGTGGCGCGACTGCACACGGTAGCTGCCACGGCTGCCTTGCACGGGCCTGTGGTGCACCGCGAAGGCCACTGCATCGCCTTGCTGAAGCGGCACGACCTCGACGCGCGATTGCAAGCGCGGTCGCTGTTCGGTCATCACGAACTCACCGCCGGTGAAGTCCCGGCCCGGCGCCGACAGCAGCACGGCCACCTGGATGGGAAACACATGGTCGCCATACAGATCCTGGTGCAGGCAGTTGTGGTCTCCAGCCTGGTAAGACAGCAACAGGGGCGTGGGACGCTGTTGGCCCGCCGCGTGGCAGCGTTCGATGAACGCGGCGTGGTGCGGCGGGTAGCGAACATCCAGCCCCATGCGCTCGTTCCATTGATGGGCCAGCGGCACCAGGCAGGGGTAGAGCGCGGTGCGCAGCGCCTGGATCAAGGGTGGCAGCGGGTAGCTGAAGTACTTGTACTCCCCCTGCCCGAAGCCATGGCGCTGCATCACCACGCGGCTTCGAAAGGGCGCATCTTGTGGATAGAGCGCTGACAGCTGATCGCACTCATCCGTCGTCAGCAGGGCGGGCAGCATGGCACAGCCTTGTTCATTGAGTTCGGTGTGCAGGCGGGGCCAAGCATCCCGAGCAAGGCGTTCGCACGCTTCGTCAGGGATGTGCGGAGACAGCATCTGCGCAGGCGCGTCGGGAAACAAGGGCAGGCTCATGCAAGGGCTTGGCGTGGAGAGGTCATCGTTCAGGATGACAGCGTGCCTCAAGCCCGGCGTGCGCGCTCGCCGTTTTCGGCTGTCGAATTGGCCAGGCAGTCGGCCAGCCGCGTGCGCAGCCAGGCTGCATCGGGCGGCGTGGGGCCGAACAGCAAGCGGTAGACGATGGGCGCGACGATGCCATCCATCACGGCATCCACGGTGGGGATGGCGGTATCACCCCGCTCACGGGCGCGCAGCAGCATGATCTCGATCTGCGCCGCGGTGAACTCGGCACAGCGACAGGGCAGGGGGACACCGTGTGGCGA
>CALAKR010000152.1 GCA_937923225.1 uncultured Aquabacterium sp.
AGGTGGTGAGCGTGTTCAAGCTGGAGCCCAGCCTGGAGGCGCCGCAGGATGTCGGCAGCTACGACGGCGCACCAGCACCCCGGTTGCAGGCCCTCCCGGCCTGACGGAGTGCCTACGGGCAGCCCAAGGCCGCCCCATGCCCATCAGGGCAAACCCCAGGTGGGGAAATGCCCAGGGCTGTCCTCCGATTCAGCAAGTATCTCGTTTAATACGCATGCACTCAGGGCGCCCCGGCTTGGGCGCCCGCCATCGGGCCAGGCATGGCCCGTTTCCCCGGACCACACACGACAAGGACAAACCATGAAGCACTTCACCCTTTCCGTTCTGACCGCTGCAGCCCTGGCCCTGGGCGCCGCCCTGCCCGCCCAGGCTGTCGAGGTCAACGGCGTCAAGCTGGAAGACAGCATGACGGTCACTGGCAAGAACCTGGTGCTCAACGGCGCCGGCACCCGCGTCAAGGCCATCTTCAAGGTCTACGTGCTGGGCCTGTACCTGCCCGAAAAGAAGAACACCACCGACGCCATCCTGGCCCTGCAAGGCCCCAAGCGCTTCAAGATCGTGATGCTGCGCGACCTGAGCGGCGAGGACTTCGGCGACGCCTTCCTGACCGGCATCAACAAGAACCTGGACAAGGACGAGAAGGCCAAGTTCGTGAACCAGCTGGTGAAGCTGGGCGATCTGTTCCAGGAAGTGGGCGGCCTCAAGAAGGGTGACGTCATCCTGGGCGACTGGAACGGCAGCAACACCGTGTTCCAGGTCAACGGCAAGACCGTGGGCAGCGCCCTGCCCGACCCGGCCTTCTACAACGCCATCCTGAAGATCTGGCTGGGTGCCAGCCCCGCCGACACCACGCTCAAGCCCGCGCTGCTGGGCGAAGCCAAGTAAGCACACCTGACGCCTCCGCGCTGCCTGCGTCCGCCGTCAGCGCGCGGTTTCACACGGCCCCGGACTGTTTCACGACAGCCGGGGCCGCCTGCTTTCTGCGAGGCCCTGCGTCATGCCCTACAATCACGGGTGACGGGCCTCCCCGCATGGGGGCGCGGCCAACCGGGTCAGGTCGGGAACGAAGCAGCCCTAACCGTTTGCCTTCAGTGCCGGGGTTCAGGCTCGTCACCCTCATTCACAGATGCCCCACGCCTAGCGCTGGGTAGCGGGGACCTCAGGGTCTGACCGGCCCGGGCACCGCCCCAGGCGCGCGGTCGGGCACACAAGGTTTCCATGGCATCGACCCCCGCGCAGCTTTCGCCCACCTCCGGATCCGGCACACTCACCGTGCCCATCGACCTGGGCGATCGCAGCTACGACATCCTGATCGGCGAGGGCCTGCTCGATGAGCCCGCCACCTACGCCGGCCTGCCCAAGTCATCCACCGCGCTGATCGTCACCAACACCACGGTGGGGCCGCTGTACGCCAAGCGCCTGCAAAAGGCCCTGGCCGGCCACCACAAGAAGGTGCTGATCACCGAGCTGCCCGATGGCGAGCAGTACAAGGACTGGCCCGCGCTCAACCAGATTTTCACCGAGCTGCTCGAACAAGCGGCCGACCGTAAGACCGTGCTGTACGCCCTGGGCGGTGGTGTGGTGGGCGACATGACCGGCTTCGCAGCCGCCTGCTACATGCGCGGCGTGCCTTTCGTGCAGGTGCCGACCACCTTGCTGGCGCAGGTCGATTCCAGCGTCGGCGGCAAGACGGCCATCAACCACCCGGCCGGCAAGAACATGATCGGGGCTTTCTACCAGCCCCAGCGCGTGGTCTGCGACCTGGTCACGCTGGACACCCTGCCCCAGCCCGAGCTGCTGGCCGGCCTGGCCGAGGTGATCAAGTACGGCCCCATCGCCGATGCCGAGTTCCTGACCTGGCTGGAGGCCAACATGGACGCGCTGCTGGCACGCGACCGCACGGCCCTGCGCCACGCCATCCGCCGCTCGTGCGAGATCAAGGCCTGGGTGGTGGGCCAGGACGAAAAGGAATCGAACCTGCGCGCCATCCTGAACTACGGCCACACTTTCGGCCACGCGATCGAGGCCGGCATGGGCTACGGTGCCTGGCTGCACGGCGAGGCCGTGGGTTGCGGCATGGTGATGGCGGCTGACCTGTCCGCCCGCCTGGGCCTGATCGACGAGGCCACCTCGCAGCGCATCCGCGCACTGATCGAGCGCACCGGCTTGCCCGTGCGCGGCCCGGCCCTGGGCGCCGACCGCTACATTGAGCTGATGCAGGTCGACAAGAAGGCCGAGGCCGGCGAGATCCGATTCGTGGTGATCGGCCCGCTCGGCCAGGCCAGCATGCGGCCCGCGCCGGACAGCGTGGTGCGCGACGTGATCGCGGCGCACACAGGCTGAACTGACAGGCCAGCAGCCTGTCGGCGGTCAGGGCAACGCCGTGCGCGTCGTCGCCTGCACCGTCCGGCGGCGGTACAGCACGGCACCGAACAGCGCGCCGCACGCCAGCATGGACACCGTCGAAGCTTCCGGCACGGCAGCCAGCGGGGACAGAATGTAGGCCTCGCTCTTGCCTGTCAGCGGGTTGTAGCCGGTGCCGACAATCCAGCCGTTGTTGTTGATGTCGAGCGCAGAGCCAATCCTGGTTCCCGCGGCGATGTCTGCCGCCGACAGCAGGCTGCTGACAGACACGGCGGTGCCATCGGCCGACCAATAGGTGCTCACATAGTCACCTGTCGTGTAGTGGCCCGACAGCAGCATGCCAACCACCTCGCCCGCATCGTTGATGCCCTCGGCAGTGCCAAACCAGGAGCGAATGGGCTCCAGTTGGGCAACCCGCCCCAAACTAGCGCTGGGCGATGTGGCGTTCTTGCCCGGTGTGTTGCTGATGTAGTAGCCGTTGTCACTCACTGCACGCCAGGGTTTGGCAAAAACACCATTGGCGGTCGGCGTGGCGCTGTTCCATTCGACACCATTGAGCCCGTAATACTGGTTGGCAGCATAGATCTGACCCTGGTTGTTGATGCTGGCAGGCCCATACACCGGGTAGTTCCTGGGGCCGAGCAATGCCGTGGTCACGCCCCCATTGATCATGTAGACACTGGAAAGGGTGGGATCGCGCCCGGTGGATCCCACGATCACCCCTGCGTTGTTGATGCCCTCTGCCTTGAACTGGGCCGGTGCGTCCAGCAGCGTCACCGAGCTGCCGCTCCATACCACGTTCACCCAGCTGCCATCTGCGTAGTAGGCCTGCCCCACCACCTGGCCAGCGTCATTGAGCGCCGTGGCCGCGCTGGACACCGCGCCATCCGGCAAACCCAGAAAGGTCATGGAATAGTCCGCCGCCTGGGCCTGAAGACTGCCCCCGGCCAGGGCTGCTGCGGCCAGGACCGCCATGCGCCACGATTTGAATCCACCCATGGAATGCTCCCCTTTTTAACAATCGTTGGATTCTAGGGATGCGTTTCTGGCCGACACCATGCGTAATAGCCCCAGCCAGCACCTCGTTCGAGGGGCGCATGAAACCGGACAGCCTCCTCTCACGCCGCGACGTGGCGATCCAAGCTTGCATGTAATAACGGAACGGGAACCGCCCCACCCGACTATCATGTTGCGCAATGAGTAACAGCGTCCGATCGTCTCAGGCTTTTCCGTTTGAGCGCGACATCCACATCCTTATCCGCATCAGCCTGGTCTGAACCTCATGTGGCTCGCACCTTACGCATCGCACCCCGACAAGTCGAAAGGCCGCAAACGGCCTGAAACGCCTGATTCGACGCGCAACTGCTTCCAGCGTGACCGCGACCGCATCGTGCACAGCACGGCCTTCCGCCGGCTGGTCTACAAGACGCAAGTCTTCCTGAATCACGAAGGCGACCTCTTCCGCACACGCCTCACGCACTCGCTGGAGGTGGCGCAGCTGGGCCGCTCCATCGCGCGCTCGCTGGGCCTGAACGAAGACCTGGTCGAGGCCATCGCGCTGGCGCATGACCTGGGCCACACGCCTTTCGGCCACGCCGGCCAGGACACACTCAACGAATGCATGGCCGGGCACGGCGGCTTCGAGCACAACCTGCAGTCGCTGCGTGTGATCGATGCGCTTGAAGAGCGCTACCCCGCCTACGACGGCCTGAACCTGACGTTTGAAACCCGCGAAGGCGTGCTCAAGCACTGCTCACGTCGCAATGCCGAGCTGCTGGAGGCGCAGGAGCCTGGCGGCGTGGGCCGGCGCTTCATCGAAGGCACGCAGCCCAGCCTGGAGGCCCAGCTGTGCAACCTGGCCGACGAGATCGCCTACAACGCGCATGACATCGACGATGGCGTGCGATCAGGCCTGGTCACGCTGGAGCAGTTCGAGGCCGTGCCCCTGTTCGTGCGCTTCCGCGACGAAACCTTGCGCGAGTACCCCGAGGTGCGCGGCCGGCGTCTGCTGTTCGACACCATCCGCCGCATGCTCTCGCAGCAGGTCTACGACGTGATCGACGCCACGCGCGCCTCGATCGCGGAGCACATGCCCGTCAATGCCGACCAGGCCCGGCGTTGCCCGCCGCTGGTGCGCTTCAGTCCTGGCATGCGCGAGGCCAGCACCCAGCTCAAGCGCTTCCTGTTCCGTGAGCTGTACCGCCACCCACAGGTCAACGAGACCACGGTGCGCGCCAAGCGGGTGATCAGCGAGCTGTTCGCGGCCTATGTGGCGCAGCCGCGCGAGATGCAGGCCGGCTTTGCCGAGCGCGAAGACCTGCACAAGGCCGTAGCCGACTACATCGCCGGCATGACCGACCGCTTCGCGCTGCGCGAGCACGAACGGCTGACCGGGCAACGTCTGTTCTGAAGACTCACGCCCTCGGCGTGATCTCGCAGACACCCTTGCCAAAGCTCAAAGCCTGGGCCTGAAGCTCCGGCGCAGCCGCCAGCCAGCAGCGCACGATCTCCTGCTCTTCGTCGCGCTCATGGTCATCCATGTAGACATGAAAGCCCGTTGGCGACAGGTGCGCCGCCACGGCCGGCAAAGCCGGCAGGCGGGCCAGGTGGCAGGTGCGCGCCGGCGGGCCATCGACGATGACCACGTCGAACACATCGGCCTCCGTCAGGAAGGACATGTCGTAGAACAGGCCGGGCTGGCCCATGAACTCGGTCTCGACCAGCGGCCTGGCAGCCACCTGTGCGTGCGTGCCCAGGCCATGCCTGTCGAACTCGCCCTGCGTACGCGCCGCCCAGGCCGGATCATGCTCGACGCAGACCAGGCGGCCACCACGGTTGCCCACCAGGCGCGCCAGCATCTTGGAGCCCCTGCCCGAGCCGAACTCCAGCACGCGGGGTTGCTGGTAGGCGTTCAAGGTGTCGGCCAGGTGGTCCATCAGGCCCACGTCCAGGGCCCAGGCACCCGCCTCACGCAGCCAGCCCAGCGGGATGCCCTCCTGGCGCACCAGCCGCTCCATGGCCAGCTGCACGAAGGGTGCCTCGTGCAGTTGCTTCTCCAGTGATTCGACACGCGCGAAGCACTGCGCCACGTCCACATGCACCTGCTGCAGCTTCACGGCCAGGCCGTGGTTCATCGCAGGCTGGTGCTCATGCACGGGGCGCCAGCATGGCAGGGGCGGCTTGGCCAGCACCGTGGCCGCCGCCGCACGCTGGCGTGGCGAGCTCAGGCCACCCGTGGGCTCTGCGCCTTGCAGGTGGTGCGACAGGGGGTTGAGCGTGGTGTAGCGGTAGCTGGTGCGCGGCAGGTAGAGGTAGCGCCGCGTCTGGTCCAGCACCGGGTAGGCGATGGCGAAATCGCAGGCGCAATCGAGCCACTGGCCGTGTTCGTCCTGGTAGTAGGTGGCCGGCACACGCGCCAGCAGGCTTTGCCGGCAACTGAAGAAGTGGCTGCTCTGCCAGCCCTGTGCGCGCGGCGAATCGAAAGGGTCCAGCGGGCCATTGCCGCCGTCCAGGCCGGTGTCCGTCACGAAGTTGGTCCAGACCACATCGAAGCCGTCGCCATAGGCGCGGGCCAGTTCGCCCAGGATGCCCGGGTCCACCAGTTCGTCGTCACCATCGAGCACAGCGATGAAATCGGCCTGCGTGCAGCCTGGCAGTTGCTCGAAGGCATGGCGGGCCTTGCCCTTGCGCTCGGCACTGGCCAACAGGGTGTGGCGATCCGGGAAGTGCGTCTGCAGCAGTTCACGCGCCACGGTGGCCGTGCGGTCCGTCGAGGCATCGTCGATGAAGAGCACGTCGAACTGCGTGCTGCGCTGCACAGCCAGGCTCTGCAGGCAGCGCGCCACGTACGGCTCGGCATTGCGCGCGCACACGAAGACCAGCCCTCGGACAGCCTGTGATTTGTCCACCATTTCGGATCACTCCACGAAAGTCCGCCCACCATAATGCGGGAAGCCCAGCATGCAAATGCCGATAAGCCCCGCCCAGAGCCCCCACTTCACCGCCAGTACCGCATACACCGTATGTACCGCACCGCCCTGGTCATGATCGCGCGCAACGAAGCGCGGTGCATCGGCCGCTGCCTGGCCAGCGCCAGGCCATGGGTGGACGAAATGATCGTGCTGGACACCGGCTCAACCGACGACACCGTGGCGATCGCGCGCAGCCTGGGCGCGCAAGTGCACCACTTCACCTGGTGTGATGACTTCTCTGCCGCGCGCAATGCGGCGCTGGCCCACAGCCATGCCGATTGGCACATCGTGCTGGACGCGGACGAATGGGTGCAGTCCGGCGGGCAGACCCTGGCGGATCTGCGCGAACGCCAGCCCGATCATGTGGGGGCGCTGGCCGTGTGCAGCGAATTCGGCGATCACAGTACCGGCAGTGCTGTGCCCCACCACGCCACCAGCTGGATCTCACGCGTGCTGCCCCACGGTGTGCGCTACACCGGCCTGATCCACGAACAGCCCCGCCACAAGTTGCCTGTGCACCGCCTGCCCGTGGTGATCGGCCATGACGGCTATGCCCCCCAGGCCCTGCAGGAAAAGGGTGATCGCAATGCACGCCTGCTGCAGGCCGCGCTGCAGGCCCAGCCTGATGATGCTTACCTGCGCTATCAATGGGGCAAGGACCACGAAGTGCACGACCGCTTCGACGAGGCCTGCCAGGCCTATGACCAGGCCTGGGAGCATTGCCCTGTTGATGCCGGCTGGCGCCACGACCTGCTGATCCGCTGGCTGTTCGTGCTCAAGCAGACTGATCATCTTGATGAAGCCGTGGCCCTGGCCGAGGCGGAGTTGCCCCACTGGGCGCATTCAGCCGATTTCTTCTTCACCGTAGGCGACGTGCTGCTGAGCCAAGCCCTGGCCACGCCAGCACAGGCCGAAGCCCTGCTGCCGCTGATCGAATCATGCTGGCTGCGTTGCCTTGAGCTGGGCGACACGTCTGATCTCGAAGGCGCCGTGGCCGGCCGTGGCAGCCACCTGGCCGCCCACAACCTTGTGGTCTTCTATGACAGCCTGGGACAGGCTGAGAAGGCCGATGCCTACAGGGCGCTCTCCACGCGCGCACTTGAAGAAACACCTGCACACACACATGGTTCATCACGCTGATCCGTGGGCCTCAAGTCGTGACGGGGTACGTCGATAACTTGGGACTGCACTCAGGTGTCGGCGGATTTCAGAAAACTTCAGGAACCCGCTGTCAAGCCAAAAAAGTCACTCAAGTGACCCACAGCTTGGTCGATAACCTGAGCAACGGCACTTGACAAAGGTGTCGGGGTCCGGTTAGCCGGCCAGCTTGTTCAAGTGGGCATCTTCCAACTGGGCAAACACGGTTGACTAGCGTCGGGCAGGCAAACGCCGCAGTGGGCAACCACTTCAACGTGTTCGCCGGCGCTATTCGCCGGGTAGTTAATTTTGACCTTTAGGAG
>CALAKR010000153.1 GCA_937923225.1 uncultured Aquabacterium sp.
CTTGCACAGCGCGATCCACCGGCATTGCCCGCATGCGCGCTGCGGGCATGGTGGTGGACGTGCTGCCCCCCGACCACCCGCAAGCCATCCAATCCCGCGAACTCAACATCGGCTTCCTTTCCCGCATGGTGCGCAAGCGCCCCTGGGTGCGCCTGAAGGTGGCCGCCTCGCTCGATGGCCGCACCGCCTTGCCCGACGGCCGCAGCCAGTGGATCACCGGCGACGCCGCCCGTGCCGACGGCCATGCCTGGCGCGCCCGTGCCACCGCCGTGCTCACCGGCATCGGCACCGTGCTGGACGACAATCCCAGGCTGGATGTGCGCGCCATGTCCGTGGCCCGCCAACCCTGGCGGGTGGTGCTCGATTCCCACTGGCGCACCCCGCCTGACGCCGCCCTGATGGGAGGCAACCCGGCCGACGTGACCGTGATCGGCCTGGCGGGTGCCCAGAACGACGACGCTGACACCGCCGCCCGTTGTGCAGCCCTGATCGCCGCCGGCGTACACGCCATTGATCTGCCGGCAGGCCCCGATCCGGCCCGCATCGACCTGGGCGAAGCGCTGGCCTACCTGGCCCGCCGGGGCGTCAACGAGCTGCATGTGGAGGCGGGCGCCCGCCTGAACGCGGCCTTCATCCAGGGCGGCTGGGTCGATGAGCTTCTGGTGTATCTTGCCCCCAGCGTGATCGGCCCCGGCCTGCCTTTCGCTGATCTGGGCCTGCTGCCTGACCTGGCTGCTGCACCGCGTTTCGAATGGCGGGATATGGCCCGGGTGGGCGATGATCTGCGCCTGATCGCGCGCCGCCCCGGCGCTGATCAATTTTGAATTCCTTGAAGAGTAGGTTTGAGACCATGTTCACCGGCATCATCACTGGCGTGGGCCAGATCGTCGACACGCAACCTCTGGGCGCTGATGCCTCCCATGGCCGCCGCCTGACCGTGCAGGCTCCTGCCGGCTATCTGGAAGACGTGGGCCTGGGCGACAGCATCGCGCACAACGGCGCCTGCATGACCGTCACCCAGTTCGACGCCGCCACAGGCCGCTACACCATTGATGTGTCCGCCGAGAGCCTGGCGCGTACCGCCGGCCTGGACGGCCTGGGCCGCGTCAACCTCGAAAAAGCCCTGCGCGCCAATGCCCGGCTGGATGGCCACCTGGTCAGCGGCCACGTGGACGGCGTCGGGCAGGTGGTGTCCTTCCAGCCCGTGGGCGAATCGTGGGAACTGCGCATCGCAGCGCCCCAGTCCCTGGCCCGTTTCCTGGCCTACAAGGGCTCGATCACGGTCAATGGCGTGAGCCTGACGGTCAACAGCGTGGCCGACCAGCCCGATGGCCAGGCCGTGTTCAGCATCAACCTGATCCCGCACACGGTCGAGAACACCGCCCTGGGGGATCTGGCCGCTGGCGTGCGCGTCAACCTCGAGGTCGACCTGATCGCCCGTTATGTGGAACGGATGCTCAGCGCCGAGGGCAAGCTGCCGGGTTGATCTGGCTGATGTAGGTGGTTTCCCCAAAGTGAGGGGCGCCCGCCTACAATGGCGGGATGCCCATTTCTCCCATTCCCGAACTGATCGCCGACCTGGCCGCCGGCCGCATGGTCATCCTCGTCGATGAGGAAGACCGTGAGAACGAAGGCGATCTGGTGCTGGCCGCCGACCACGTCACGCCCGAAGCCATCAACTTCATGGCCAAGTACGGCCGTGGCCTGATCTGCCTGACGCTGACGCGCGAGCGCTGCCAGCAGCTGCAGTTGCCCCCCATGGTCAGCCGCAACGGCACCAAGCACGGCACGGCCTTCACCGTCTCCATCGAGGCGCGCGAGGGCGTGACCACCGGCATCTCCGCCGCCGACCGCGCCCGCACCGTGGCCGCTGCGGTGGCCCGCAATGCCAAGCCGGCCGATCTGGTGCAGCCCGGGCACATCTTCCCGCTGCAGGCGCAGGATGGCGGCGTGCTGATGCGCGCCGGCCATACAGAGGCCGGCTGCGACTTGGCTGGCATGGCCGGCCTGAGCCGCGCCTCCGTGATCTGCGAGATCATGAACGACGACGGCACCATGGCGCGCCTGCCCGACCTGGAGGTGTTCGCCCGCGAGCACAACCTCAAGATCGGCACCATCGCCGACCTGATCGAATACCGCAGCCGCAACGAATCCATCATCGAAGGCCTGGGCACGCGTACGCTGGTCACGCCCGAAGGCCCGTTCGAGACCCGCGTGTTCCGCGACCGCACGGGCGCCGTGCACCTGGCCCTCACATTGGGCCTGTCGCAGGGCGTGAACCCGGCTGATGAAGTGCTGGTGCGCGTGCATGAGCCCCTGTCCGTGCTCGACTGGCTCGACGCCGACAGCCGCAGCCACGCCTGGCCGCTGCCCAAGGCCCTGGCTCAGGTGCAAAAAACCGGCAAGGGCGTGGTGGTGCTGCTCAATGCCGGCGAAGACAATGAGCGCCTGCTGGAACAATTGCTGCCCGAAGCGGGTCGTACCGAGGATGCCGCCAAGGCGGCCACCGACTTGCGCACCTATGGCGTGGGCGCCCAGATCCTCAAGACTCTGGGCGTGCACCGCATGCGCCTGATGGGCAACCAGCGACGCATGCCCAGCATGGTGGGCTTCGGGCTGGAGGTCACTGGATTCCTGACGGCCGATGGCCAGACCCTGCCGCCCGGTCATTGAGGCGGCACCGTTCGTTCTTTGAACATTGTTCTTTTGGGATTGAATCAAGATCATGCAAGGCGCTGAAAAAGGCCAATCTGCCCGCCTCGATGGGCGCGACCTCCGCATCGGCATCGTCCAGGCGCGGTTCAACGATGCGCTGACCAGCCGGATGGCGCAGGTCTGCACCGACGAGCTGCTGGCCCTGGGCGTGGCCCGCAAGCACATCCAGCACGTGACCGTGCCCGGCGCACTGGAAGTACCCGTGGCCCTGCAGGCCATGGCCGACAGCGAGCGCTTCGACGCCCTGGTGGCACTGGGCCTGGTCATCCGTGGCGAGACCTACCACTTCGAGCTGGTGTCCAACGAAAGCGGCGCTGGTGTTACCCGCGTCAGCCTGGATCACCACATCCCTGTGGCCAACGCCATCCTGACCGTCGA
>CALAKR010000154.1 GCA_937923225.1 uncultured Aquabacterium sp.
GTTTGAGCCCGAAGGGCGAGTTGCGCAGCCACCTACCCCGTACGAGCACGCGGAGAGCAGTCCCGCTGAAAGCGGGACCGCCAACATCGAAGCCCGGCCAGAGGCCCCCTCAGACCCCGCCCCGCGCTGCCCCGACAAAGCGCCCGCACCTTCGCAAGCCAAGGCCAAGGCCAAAGCCCAGAAAACGCAATATCAACCAAACAATGGAACGGAGAAAACAGGCGTCAAAGCGCCAACCCCGTGAAGAACCGCCCGCCATGGAACACCAGCGGCACAGCCCCCACCCGACGCGCACAGTGCGTCACCTCGCCCACGAAAATCACGTGGTCCCCCGCTTCATGCTGACTGCGGTTGGTGCACTCGAAACTCGCCACGGCCGCGTCAATCAGCGGCGCACCGCTGAACCCCGGCCGCCACGACACCCCCTCGAAGCGGTCGATGCCCTTGCGCGCAAAGCGCTCGGCCAGCACCCGCTGATCGGCCGCCAGCACATTGATGGCATAGGTCTTGGACGCGCTCATCGCCGCGAGCGAGCCCGACGTCTTCGACAGGCTCCACAGCACCAGCGGCGGTGACAGCGACACCGAGTTGAACGAGTTGGCGGTAAGGCCCACCTTGCGGCCTTCATCGTCCATCGTGGTCACGATGGTGACACCGGTGGCGAACTGGCCCAGCGCGGCGCGGAAATCCTCGGAGGTGAAGGCAGACATACGGGGTCAGTGTAGCCGGTACACCCAGACACTTCGCGTTGGGGTCAAGTCGATGCGGGCATGGGGCGTGAGGCCCGGCGCCTCGAACTCCAGGCTCACCAGCCAGGCGCCGGCTTTCAGCTCACGGCGTGCCTTGTCGATGGCCTGAGGCATGGATTCGGGGCGCTGGAACAGGTAGACCAGTTCGAAGCCGCCCCATGCTTCAGCCCACATGTCGCCCCGGCGCACACGCGCCCAGGGGCAGCGCAGCCGGCAGGCCAGGGCCAGCAGCCAGCTCCACTCGGTGCCATGCAGATCGGCCTGCGGATAGGCCTGGCGCAGCGCGCGCAGGCCCGCGCCCAGGCCGCAGCCGGCATCGAGCACCTGCGCGCCCGGCTTCAAGGGCGCATGGCGGGGCAGTTCGTCCAAGGCGCCTGCGGGGGTTGGGAACAGCGGCGCATCACGCCAGGCACGCACCGGATAGGCCAGCAGCAGCAGGCCGAGCGGCAGCAGCCACACCCAGGAGCCCGGCGCCATCATGCCGGCCACGCCCGCCTTCTCCAGGCCCGTCACCACGGCCGACACCGGAAAGCCCGCCGCCACGAACACCGCGCGCCAGCGCGTGGCCGCCACCGCGGGCCACTGCGCCAGCACCACACCCAGTGCCGCCGGCAGCGCCAGCACGGCCCAGTAAGGCGCACCGGCATCGGCCAGGGCCTTGCACAGCGCCCAGGCCAGCACCCAGGTCAGCAGCGCCGGCGCCGGCCAGGAGCGGGACAGCAGGCGCGCGATGCTCAAGCCTGCGGCCCGCGCAGCTTGTCGATCAGGCCGTTGAGCTCGTCGAGCGAGCCGAACTGGATGGTGATCTCGCCCTGCTCGCCGCGCTTGGTGCGGCGCTTCACGTTGATTTCCACCTGCGCGGTCAACAGGTCGGAGAGCTCTTCTTCCAGGCGCAGCACGTCGCGGGATTTGTCCTGCTTGACGCGCAGCAGCGGCGTCTGGCGCCCTGCCCCGTTCACCTTGGCGACGAGCTTTTCGGCATCGCGCACATTGAGCTTCTTGCCCACGATCTCGTGCGCGGTGGTGATCTGCACGGCCTTGTCCAGCGGCAGCAGCGCACGGGCATGGCCCATGTCGATGTCGCCGGCCATCAGCATGCCCTGCACGGGCTCGGCCAGGTTCAGCAGGCGCAGCAGGTTGCTGGCAGCACTGCGCGAGCGGCCCACGGCCTGCGCGGCCTGCTCGTGCGTGAGGCCGAACTCCTGCGTCAGGCGCTGCAGGCCTTGGGCTTCTTCCAGCGGGTTCAGGTCCTCGCGCTGGATGTTCTCGATCAGCGCCATCACGGCGGCGGCCTCGTCGGGCACCTCCTTGACCAGCACGGGCACCTCGGTGAGCCCGGCCAGCTTGGCCGCGCGCGAGCGGCGCTCACCCGCGATGATCTCGTAGCGCCCGCTGCCAATGGGGCGCACCAGGATCGGCTGCATGATGCCCTGCGAGCGGATGCTCTCGGCCAGCTCGTACAGCGAGCCCTCGTCCATGCGCGTGCGCGGCTGGTACTTGCCGGCCTGCATCAGGTCCAGGCGCAGGGTGGTGGGCGCGCCTTCAACCGCGGGTGCCGCGGGCGTGTCGCTGACCTTGGGGCCCAGCAGGGCCTCCAGGCCCAGGCCGAGGCCCTTGGTTTTCTTGGTGGCCATGAGAGTGGTGTCGGGAAATGGGGCGCGCGGCGGAAACGCGGGGCGCAAGTGGCCGATGGTAGCAAACCCCTTTGCCGATCGGCATAGGCGCGAAGGCACAGCATGCGCCGCAAGGGCATCGCGGCACCAGGATCCGTGGGCTTGGGCGATCCCTTGTCAGTGCTCGCGGATCAGCTCCCACACCATGCGCACCAGCTCGTCCTCGAAGGCCTGTGTGCCCAGCAGCGGCGAGTTCTCCAGCGACGCCGCCCGGATCGTGCCGATCACCGCGCGCGTGGCCACGAACAGCAGGGCCGGCGTGGGCGCGCGCAGACCCGGCTCGCGCGCCTGCACCTGCGCCCACGCGATGGCGACGTGTTCCGCCCCTTCGCGCTGGGCCTGCGCCACCGTGTCCACATGGTCCATCTGCCAGGCCAGCTTGATGATGGCGCGGTTGAGCGAGTTGCCCAGCCCGAAGGCCTGGATCAGCGCACGGATGCGCAGGCGCAACCCGTCCAGCGGCTCCTGGCGGCCGGCG
>CALAKR010000155.1 GCA_937923225.1 uncultured Aquabacterium sp.
ACTGGCCTTCCGGCAGTTCCTTTCCACTGGCCAGCGTGCCCTTGAGAACATGCAGGTTGGAGCCGACCACGTCGCCGCCCACTCGTAAAAACAGCTTGATGGCCACCCAGGGCTTTCGGAAACGCGCCGTGTTGGGCCGCAGGGACCGTGTCAAGGCTGGTGCGCCGAGCCCCAGCACGATGGCCATCAGCCAGTCACCCGCACTGTAGGAACGGTTGAGCACCAGCCACAGCCCGACCAGGGCCAGGGACAGCAGCGGTGAGGGGAAGAGTCGATTGACGAGCGTCTTCATGGCTGGCTCCTGGCGGTGCTCTGCTTGAGCCGGTCTGCATTGGTGGGCGTGGGCAGAGGCTTGGCAGACAGCACGGCGCGAATGTAGCCCGCAGGCTGGTACAGCGATGCCACTGTGGCGCGCGCATAGCTCATGGCCGCTTCGGCCCGCACAGTGAAGGCAACGCAGATGGTGATCAGAATCACGATGGGCAGGGCCTCTGCGGCGCGCAACACGGGAGCAGCCCGCTCCACCGGCGTCCAGAAGAACCGGATCCCGACGCGAGACAGCGCCACCAGCGCCAGCAGGCCGGAGCCGACCACGATGCCCATCAGGATCCAGTTGGCCAAGGGCACATGTCGCGACGGCTCACCCAGCAGCGCGGACAGCATGGCGAACTTGCCGATGAACCCCGACAGTGGCGGCAGCCCCGCCACCAGCAAGGTGCAGATGATGAAGCCCAGGCCCAGCATGGCAGTGGCGGCCGGAATGGGGCGGCCGATCAGGGCTTCTTCGTCCTCGTCCAGGTTGGTGTCGTCGTCCAGCAGTTCCTGCTCCGCCAGTGCGAAGGGCAGGTGGTCTTCTTCGTCCTCCGGGGCTCTTTGCGCATCCGGATCGGGGTTGCGTGAGCGGTCCATCAGCTCGGCCAACAGGAAGAAGCACGCGACCGCGAAGGTGGACACCGGCAGGTAGTACAGCGCCCCCGCGGTGACCTCCGGGCGATTCAGGCCCACCATCGCCATCAAAGTGCCTGATGACACGATCACTGCGAACCCCACCAGCCTCGTCGGCCGCTGTGACGCCATCATGCCCAGGGCTCCGAAGGCGAGCGTCGCCATCCCTCCCCACAGCAGCCAGGCGCTGCCAAACCCGGCGGACACCCCGGCCGCGGGCGAGAACAGCAGGGTCGACAAGCGCAGCAGCACGTAGATGCCGACCTTGGTCAGCAGCGCGAACACCGCGGCCGATGGCGCGCCGGCGCTGGAGTAGGCCGGCACCAGCCAGAAGTTCAGCGGCCACATGGCTGCCTTGGCCAGGAAGGCCACGGCCAGGATGGCGCAACCCGCGTGCAGCAGCGGCCGATCGGCGGCGGCCACCCGTGGGATCTTGGCGGCCAGATCTGCCATGTTCAGCGTGCCCGTCACCCCGTAGATCAAGGCCGCGCCCACCAGGAACAGCGAGGATGCCGCCAGGTTGATCGTCAGGTAATGCAGCCCTGATTTCACCCGCGATGGCCCCGAGCCGTGCAGCAGCAGGCCGTAGGACGCCGCCAGCATCACCTCGAAGAACACGAACAGGTTGAACAGATCGCCCGTGAGGAAGGCGCCGTTGATGCCCATGATCTGGATCTGCATCAACACATAGAAATGCGCGCCGGCCTTGTGCCAGCGAGCCACGGAGAACAGCAGCGCGGCCAGGGCCACCACGCCCGTCACCAGCAGCATCAGCGCCGACAGACGGTCGAGCACCAGCACGATACCGAAGGGTACCTCCCAGTTCGATGGCAGGTAGACCCCGTAGGCGCTGGGCTGATCACCCTGGCGCACCCAGCGCAGCAGCAGCCAGGCCACGACCAGGTTGGTCACGGTGGCCAGCGCGGCAAGGCCCGTTTTGCGACGATGGCGCCGGTCACCCAGCAGCAGCAGCAGGCAGGCCGTGAGCAGGGGCAGCAGGATGGGCACCACCACCAGGTGGGGCATCAGGCTCTGCGTGAACGCATGGATCAAAGCGTTCATTCAGCGTCTCCTACGCCATCGACATGGTCATTGCCGAAGAAGCCTCGTTGAGCCAGCAGCAGCACCAGGAACAGCGCCGTCATGGCGAAGCCGATCACAATGGCCGTGAGCACCAGGGCCTGGGGCATCGGATCGGTGTAGCGCAGCAGATTGGCGGGCACGCCCTTGACGATGATGGGCTCGCTGTCGACAGCCAGTCGGCCCATGCTGAAGATGAACAGGTTCACGCCATAGCTCAGCAGGGACAGGCCCATGATCACCTGGTAGGTACGGGGGCGCAGCAGCAACCATACGCCGCAGCTCGTCAGGGCGCCGATCGCGATGGCCAGCACGATTTCCATCAGCGGTCTCCTTCCATGTCACGGGCCGGCTTGCGGCGTCCCCGCACCGACTGGTGGCCCAGCGCGGTGAGAATGAGCAGCGTCGAGCCGACCACCAGGGTGAACACGCCGATGTCGTAGAACAGCGCGCTGGCGACGTGGAGGTCGCCGATCAGCGGCAGGCTGAGGTGGGCGGTATGGGTGGTCAGGAAGGGATAGCCCAGCGCGAACGAGCCCAGGCCGGTGGCGGTCGCGGTCAGCAGGCCGAAGGCGATCCAGCGCTGCGGGCGCAGGTCCATGTGCGCCTCGACCCACTGCGTGCCGGACACCACGTACTGCACGATGAAAGCGGTCGACAGCACCAGCCCGGCGACGAAACCGC
>CALAKR010000156.1 GCA_937923225.1 uncultured Aquabacterium sp.
GCAACCAGGCCACGGCCGAGGTCGTGGCCCGCCAGGCCGGCATCGCCGAGGCCAAGGGCGCCCTGCTGCCGCAAGACAAGCTCGATGCCCTTCAGGCGCTCCGTGCGAGCCATGGCCCCGTCGCCATGGTCGGCGATGGCATCAACGACGCCCCAGCCCTGGCGCAGGCCGACCTGGGCATCGCCATGGGCGGCGCAGGCACGGACACCGCCATGGAGGCCGCCGACATGGTCATCATGAACGACGACCTGCGGCGCATCCCCGCCGCGATCGCGCTGTCACGCAAGACCTGGATGGTGCTCTGGCAGAACATCTCGCTGGCCCTGGGCATCAAGGCCGTCTTTTTGGTGATGGCACTGGCGGGCAGCGCCACCATGTGGATGGCTGTCTTCGCCGACATGGGCGCGAGCCTGCTGGTGGTGGCCAATGGCCTGCGGCTGTTGCGGGCCCGCAGTTGATGGACCAAGCGTTCAACTCCAGCGCCGCCCGAGCAGCTTGGGCTTGAGCGACGGCTCAGCCGGATCGTCGCCCAGCCAGATGCTGAGCAGCGCGTTATAAAAGGCCTGGCCCGGCATCGGCGCCACCAGGGCCCTGCCATTGAGCTGCACCACGGTGCCTGTGCCTGGTACCCAGTCCAGCGTGAGCGTGTCGCCCTCACGCAGACCTTCGGGCTGGCGCGAGATCGCCCTGACCAGGCCCACCATCTGGGCCTGCACGACGTCACGGTCGTGCTGCAGAGCCAGTCGGTGCACGTGGTCCGCCACCGCACGCTGGAAGTCCGAGCCGCTGATGTCCCGCAGCACCGCGATGGTGATCCTGCGTGGCCCCTCCGTGGCGAGCACTTCTGCGGCCGTGTCCTTGCGGTCGATCAGGTACAGCCCGATGGCATAGACCCGAAACACCAGCCGCCGGGCCACGCCCGCCCCGTTGAGCATCAGCTGCCGACCAGCCACGCTGGCCGAATCATCGATGCGCACGGCGCGCTCGACATCCAGCGCTCGCGCGGGTTCAGCCGCCGCGAAGGTACAGGCCGCGGGCAGCAGCAGTGTCCGCAGCATCCTTGCATACCGTGTCATGGCACTCTCCCAGGAAGGCCGCACCGGCCGACATCACCACACAGTCACCACACCGTGAGGGTGTTGGTCAGGAAACGCTGCAGCCAGGTCCGCGACACGCTCTGTGCCACGTCGCCCTTGCCGCCGACCTCAAAGCGGGCATCCACCACATCGGCCGAGGCCACCACGTTGTTGGAGCGGATGTCGCGCGGGTTGACCACGCCGGAGAAGCGCAGGGTGTTCATGTTGCCGTTGAGCAAGATGCTGCGCTCACCGGCCACCACCAGGTTGCCGTTGGGCAGCACATTGATCACCGACGCCGCCAGCTGTGCCTCGAACTTGCTGTTGTTGCTGGTGGTGCCGCTACCCTTGTAGGCATCGCTGCCCGACGCCTTGGCGTTGAGGTTCATCAGGCGGTCGATGAAGCTGCTGCCCGATCCGGAACCGCCCGGCCCCACGGACGAGACCTCGTTCTCGCGGCTGGTCTTGGTGTCCTGCGCGCTGTTGGCGGTCAAGGTCTCGGAGATGTCGATCTTGAGCGTGTCGCCCACATTGCGCGGGCGGCGGTCCGTGGTGAAAAGCGAGCCGGTGGCCATGCCCGCCTGGAAGATCGCGCCGTTGTTGATGCGCTCGACATAGCCCGGCGGCTGGTTCGGCGGGGCGCTCATCGGCGCCTGCACGATGCTGGCAGGTGCCCCGGCACAGCCGGCGAGCGCGAGAGAGGATGCACCGGCCAGCCAGGCCAGGCGATTACTGGAAGTTGTCACGGTCGTGCCCTTTCGTCATTCGATGCCGGTCATCACGGCCGCAACCACGGGCGCTATCTTGCTGCGCGTGGACGTCCATTTCGCGACTCCGAAATTGTCATTCGTTTCATAACTGCTGCTGGCATATATGCGCCCATCGTCCGATTGCAGGGTGATGGTCGCCGCCGTCATGTAGGATTTATATTTATCGGACAAGGGCGGCTGGGCCCATTGCATATAGGCCTGATATCTCAGCCAAACCGGACAGGTGTCCAGCACCACACCGGGCTCATATACCCTGCTCTGCACCGCCCGGGCATTGAGCTCGGCCTGCAATGCAGGGATGAAATCGGCGACCTGGCTGTCCCGGTTGAACTCGATGCACACCTGCTTGACCGGCTCATGTGGCAGGTAGATCGTGTTGATCGCCTTGCTCTGACCCAGGCTGTTGCTGGCGGCCATGCCGGCCACCTTGGCCACCTCCCACAAGGGCGCGGAACTGAAGACGGTGCAGCCCCCCATGGAAAGCAAGCTCGGCAGCAGACCGGCCAGCAGGCCCAGTCTCACGAAAAGAGTGTGTCGGGGCGCCATGGCCTGCTCCCGGCTCAGATCAGGTCGGTGAGCCTGGAGGCGGCTGCGCCCAGGCCCAGGGCTGTGTAGCCGGCCACCGTGGCGGCGCTCGAGCCCACCTCCTTGGCGGTGGACACCAGCACGTCCGACACCGCGTCAGACGCCTTGTTGGCCACCTTGAGCCCAGAGGCCACGCCCTGCCCTGCGCTGGAGGCCACGTGCTCTACCGTGTCGTAGGCGTTTTCAAGCTGGCGCAGCCCTTTGTGCGCGAGCGATGCCACCTCGCTGGCAGCCGCCTCCACGCCGTCCTCCACGGCATCGACGGCTTCGCCCACGGTGTGCACGGCATCCTTGGCGAGGTCGTAGGCCTCGGCAGGCAGCTTGGCCAGCTCCTGCAGCCCCTTCTCGCTGAAGCTGACCACCGCGCTGGCTGCATCGCCCACGGTGTCTGCCACCGACAGGGCCGTGGCCACCGCGGGACCATATTGTTTGCTGTTGAACTCGAATTTGCCTATCGGCTGTTTGGCCTGGCAGGCCACCGTGGCCGTTGCAGGCATGCCAGACCTGATATTCGAGCTTGCATTGATGTTGCCCATCTGTCATCTCCATCAGGAAATTGAGGATGAGCAATCCTAATTTCGAAGCGCCTATTTATTGGGCCCAATAATCGACCGCTTAATTGCCTTGTTCATCATTGGATATATGAAATCACCAATTTGGCAAATCACATAAAAATACACCACACAAAATCAATCATCATCACACCGAAAAATATGAAATCACACAATGTCGCCATCAATATAAAACAATACCAGATGATCGAATATGAAATCACAATACCGGCATGCAAAATACGGCCCCACAATGAAAATAACCCCAGCGCCTTGCGGCCTGGGGCATGAAGGGGGCGATGGCGCCTGGCGGGGTGGATCAGCTGATCAGCGCCTCGCCACCGTCCTGCTCGGCCAGGGCATGGCCGGGGTGCCAGGTGTCGTGCTCCTGCGGCACGAACATGTAGCCGTGCCCACGCACGGTCTGGATATAGCGCGGGAAGGCCGGCTCGGGCTCGACCACCTTGCGCAGACGCATGATCGAGGCATCGATGGTGCGCAGCATCACGGCATCCTTGCGCGTGTGCGATGCCGCCAGCAATTGCTCACGCGACAAGGCCACGCCAGGGTTGGCCGTGAGCTCCGTCAGCAAGGCGTACTCCACAGACGAGAGCACCCTCACCGAGGCGCCACGGCGCAGCACCCGCGCGGCCACCACGAAGGTGTGTTCACCGATGCTCACCTGGCGTTGCGTGTCCATCGGGGTGCCCGGCACGAACGAGGCCTGGCGCAGCACGTTCTCCACCCGCGAGAACAGCTCCCGCACCGAGAACGGCTTGCACAGGCAGTCGTCGGCACCGGTCTCTTCCTTGAGCCGCAGCACATCCTGCTGTGAAGCGGTCAGCAGGATCACAGGCACCTGGAAGCCCTCGGTCTGGAAGCGGTCCCAGGCCTGCACGCCGTTGACGCCCGACAAGCCAGATTGCAGCACGATCAGATCGGGGCGCAGTTGCCGCGTGCGGTGCAACAGGTCATCGAGCGACCCGACAGGCGTGACCATCAGGCCTTGCTTCTCGAGGTAGCTCGACAGCATGTCCCGCAGGGTCGGGTCTTCGTCGGCGATGTACAGGTGGAAAGGTTGATCGGCGTCCATCTCGGGGCTCTGCTTGTTCGGAAGTCGTAGGGCGTTGTGTTGCACCGCCAGCCTCGCATTGCGGCCAGCCATTCGATTTTGTGCAATCGAGTCACATGGAGCAACGCGCTTCGCATTTTTTTACCCATCCACGCCTCTTGCACACGTGAAGTAGTGGGCTTACGGGCACCTTATGGCGTCATCAAGCAGCGCAAAATCTGCAGCCCCGCATGGGGCTTGCGCATGCCAAAAATGAGCACGGCCAGCGGGGTGCTGGCCGTGTGTCATCAAGCCTCATCATCGAGGCTTTCAGGACAGATCAACGCTTGCGCGGGGGCGGCAGGTCGGTACAGGTGCCATGCGCGACCTCAGCCGCCAGGCCCACGCTTTCGGTCAAGGTGGGGTGCGGGTGGATGGTCTTGCCGATGTCGATTTCATCGGCGCCCATCTCGATGGCCAGGGCCACTTCGCCGATCAGATCGCCCGCATGCGTGCCCACGATGCCGCCGCCCACGATGCGGTGGGTCTCCGCATCGAACAGCAGCTTGGTGAAGCCTTCGGAGCGGCCATTGGCCAGCGCGCGGCCCGAGGCGGCCCAGGGGAACACACCCTTCTTGATCGCCCTGCCCTGCGCCTTGGCCTGCTCTTCCGTGAGGCCGGCCCAGGCGATCTCAGGATCCGTGTAGGCCACGCTGGGGATCACGCGGGCGTCGAAGGCCGAACGGGCCAGGGCCTCGTCGCCCAGCAGTTCACCTGCGATCACTTCGGCGGCCACATGGCCCTCGTGTACGGCCTTGTGCGCCAGCATGGGCTGGCCCACGATGTCGCCGATGGCAAACAGGCTGGGCACGTTGGTGCGCATCTGCTCGTCCACCGGGATGAAGCCGCGTTCGTTGACCGTCAGGCCCACCTTGTCGGCGCCGATCTTGCGGCCATTGGGCGTACGGCCCACGGCTTGAAGGACCAGGTCGTACACACCAGCTTCTGGCGCGGGCTCACCGGCCTTGGCCGATTCGAAGCTCACGCGGATGCCCTCGGCAGTGGCTTCGGCGGCCACCGTCTTGGTGCCTAGCAGGATGCGGCCAAAGCGCTTGGCGTTGAATTTCTGCCAGACCTGGACCAGATCGCGGTCAGCGCCCGGCATCAGGCCATCGCTCATCTCGACCACGTCGATGCTGGAGCCCAGCGCGCCATACACCGAGCCCATTTCCAGGCCGATGATGCCGCCGCCAATGACCAGCATGCGCTTGGGCACCTGCGGCAGGGTCAGCGCGCCGGTGGAGTCCACGATGCGCGGATCGTCCGGCAGGAAGGGCAGATGCACGGCTTGAGAGCCCGCGGCGATGATGCATCGCTTGAAGCTCACGGTGCGCGTCTCGCCGTTCTTGTCCTGGCCGGTGCCGGTGGTACCTTCCAGCTGCAGGGTGTGCGCATCGGTGAAGCTGCCGTAGCCACGCAGCACCTGCACCTTGCGGGCCTTGGCCATGCCGTTGAG
>CALAKR010000157.1 GCA_937923225.1 uncultured Aquabacterium sp.
CGTCCAGTTCGTCCACGATGAGGCGTGCGACATCGCGGGCCGGCCTGGCGAGGATGTCCGACCAGCGCTGGACATAGTCGCTGCTGCACAGATGCTCGGCCTGCCAGAAGGCCACCGTGGCGCGGGCCTTGGCGATGAGCTGCTCACGCCCGGTGCGCGGCAGTGTGAGCAGGTCGATGGCGATGCGCTGGTGGCGGATCAGGCGCTCGTGCTCAGCCATGGCCTGCTGCAGGCGGGCAACCCGGCGCTCGGCTTGCCGATCAGGCTGGGCCTGCATGGCGGCGAAGTGGTCGGGCGTGAGCACGATGGCCTGCACCTTGCGATGGCGCTCCACGGCGACAGGGCCATGCGCAGCCGCCTTGAGCAGTTCGCCGAAGTGCTGCTTGGCCTCGGTGGAGGTGAACTGGCGCATGCTCAGGCCACCTCCTGGGCTGCTGCGGTTTGCAGCACGGCCGTGGCGCGTTGCAGGTGCTCAATCCAGCGCTGGCGCAAGGCGGCCTGCGCGGCCGGGTCGGTGCGCAGGATGGCGGCTGGATGGCGCACCACCAGCACGGGCAGGCCATCCGCACGGTGCAGCCAGCGGCCTTCATGCTCGGCCACGGGCAGGTCGGGGCCCAGCAGGCTGCGGGCGGCCGTGGCGCCCAGGGCCACGATGCCCTGGGGGCGCACGGTCTGGATCTCGGCCTCCAGCCATTCCAGGCAGGCCAGGGCCTCGCGCTGGGCGGGTGTCTTGTGGATGCGGCGCTTGCCCCGCCATTCGTATTTGAAGTGCTTGACGGCGTTGGTGAGGTAGAGCTGATCGTGCGGCCAGTGCAGCTCATCCAGCGCGGCCCGCAGCAGTTGCCCGGCTGGCCCCACAAAGGGGCGGCCTTCAAGGTCTTCGCGTTCGCCAGGTTGCTCGCCCACCAGCATCAGGCGGGCGCCGACGGGGCCTTCGCCCCACACGGCCTGGGTGGCGTGGGCGGCATGGGCACATTGGGCGCAGCGGGCGGCCAGTGTCTGGCAGGTGGCGAGGGTGGCCTGCGCGGTGGCGGCGTTGGGCTGGGCACGGGGCCTGGCCGGGCGTGAGGCCAGCACGGCTTGCGCGCTGGGCGCCATGCGGTGCTCCGACTCGGCCACCATGGGGGCCGCGCGTTGCGGGGCCTGTGACAGCAGCATCGGAATGGCGGCAGCTTCCGGCAGGTTCTTCCAGTAGCGCACGGGCATTTCCCGGTGCATGGCGGCCACCTTCACGCGCGCCGGGTTGAAGATGCTGCGGTAGTAGGTGAGCCACAGCGCATCCCCGTCATCGAGTGCCAGGGCAGGCGCGGCGGCACGTGTGACGCCTGGCGCGAACCGCAGGGACTGCCGATCCCAGGCCACGCAGCCGCGCGGCGTGAAGATGGCCCAGCGCATGGACGCGAAGCGCCGCGCGAAGAAGGGCGCGGCTGCGTGCACGATGTGATGCGCGGGCTCGAACCAGGCCACGTGCTGTTCGCCTTCTTCATCCTGCACGGGCTTGAAGCGCACGAAGGCGTGCATCTTGTGGATCTCGCGGCGCACCTGGCGCGCCATGCGTTCCAGCGCGATGCGGTCGGCGTCCAGCGTGTCCTGCCAGGCCCGGCGATCGGCGTGCAGCCGCACGGCCAGGCGGTGCAGCAGGGTGAAGCGCTCGGGCGCGTCGTGCAGCAGGGCGGCATCGGCCAGGGCCTCGAAGCCATCGGGCCAGGATGGGGCCTTGTCGCTTGGGCTGCTGGAGTTGACGGGCCAATGTGCACCTGTGGGGTCTGGCTCCGAACATATCAATGGCATGCCGGCTTCATGCCCGGCTTGAGCGCCGAACAGATCATTCTGTGCAGGGAGGGGCCCCACTTGCCAATGCACCTCGTCGGGCATGGCCCCTGCGCGCACGAGTTGCCCCAGCGCCTGCAAGGCACCTGCCGTGTCATCGGGCCGATCGAGCTGGATCCTCACCATGCCGACACCTGCAATGGCGATGCAGCCGGTATGCCTGCCGCGGTGGGCATGACGCTGTCTTCGAACAGCGAGGCCTGCGCTGAGCTCTGCGCCGTTGCTGCAGAAGGCGCCGGGCTTGGCGCCTTGGCGGCCAGTGCGTGGGCATCCGGGCCAGGACGATGGTCCGGCAGGTGGACGAAGGCCAGCACGCGCCTTGAAGCAGCCCGCAGGCGCTCCACATCAGCGCGGCGCAACTGACGCACGCGACGTGCTGCCACCAGGCGATCGACAGAGGCCACACCCAAGCCGGGCACGCGCAGCAGCATCTCGCGCGGCGCGCGGTTCAGGTCCACCGGGAAGTGCTCCGGGTGCGCCAGCGCCCAGGCCAGCTTCGGGTCCATGTCGAGCGAGAGCATGCCCTGCTCGGTGGTGACCAGCTCCTGTTCGTCGAAACCATAGAAGCGCATCAGCCAGTCGGCCTGGTACAGCCGGTGCTCGCGCATCAAGGGGGCGGCCTGCGCGGGCAGATCCGCGCTGGCATGCGGGATAGGACTGAAGGCCGAGTAGTACACGCGCCGCAAGTGGTAGTTGCGGTACAGGCTCACGCTGGTGGACAGGATCTGCCGGTCGGTGGAGGCATCGGCGCCCACGATCATCTGGGTGCTCTGGCCGGCAGGGGCGAAGGCGGGTGGCGCGGGGGCCTTGGCGGCGCGTCCGGGGGCGGCGCGAACCTGGGTGGCCTGTTGGCGCGCCTCGCGGTGATCGTCCAGTGCCAGGCGGATGCGGGCCATCGAGCGCTTGATGCCGGTGGCGTCTTTTTCGGGCGCCAGGGCGTGCAGCGACTGCACGGTGGGCAGTTCGATGTTGATGCTGAGCCGGTCGGCGAAGAGGCCCGCGCGCGCGACCAGGTCGGCGCTGGCATCAGGAATCGTCTTGAGGTGGATGTAGCCGCGGAAGTGGTGCTCCTGCCGCAGGCGGCGCGCCACCTCGATCACCTGCTCCATGGTGTAGTCGGGGTTGCGGATGATGCCGGAGCTGAGGAACAGGCCCTCGATCAGGTTGCGCTTGTAGAAGTCGATCGTGATCGACACGACCTCATCGACCGTGAAGCGTGCGCGCGGCGTGTTGCTGGATTCGCGGTTGACGCAGTACAGGCAGTCGTAGATGCACCAGTTGGTCAGCAGCAGCTTGAGCAGCGAGATGCAGCGGCCATCGGGCGCATAGGCGTGACAGATGCCCATGCCTTCGGTCGAGCCGATCCCCTTGCCGTCGCGGCTGTTGCGTTTCGACG
>CALAKR010000158.1 GCA_937923225.1 uncultured Aquabacterium sp.
CGGCCAACAATCCCGCGCCCGACACGGTCTACAAGTTCGGCACCTACGAGTGGGAAACCGATGGCGAGGGGCGCGTGGCCAAGGTGGAGGGGCAGATCAGGCTCAAGAAGCACGGCCGCCAGATCACCGATGGCATCACCACCGTGAGCATTGGCCAGTCGGAAGATGCCGAAGAAGGCGATGTGGGCTTCCACCTGATCGGGGACCAGTTCGATGGTCCCATCAACAACCTGAACGTGGTGCCCGGCAATGGCGTGTCGGTAGGCGCGCTCAAATCGCTCAACCTCAGCGGCTACAAGCGCTGGGAGAACCAGATCGCCAAGCTGGCCCGGCAGAACAAGAAGGCCAAGGTCACCGTGCGCATCGACGCCGTCTACAGCAAGAAGAGCCAGAGCACCCGCCCCAAGATGTTCACGGCCTCATACAAGGACGAGAATGGCGCCTGGGTGAAAACCGTTTTTCGCAACAAGGCTGGTGGCTGACATGGACATGCTCGAACTGCAGGAACAATTCATCGGCGAACTGCTCGATGCCGTGAGCGAGCCCTGGGACCGCATCGAGGTCCACTACGAGAACTTCGCCTGGAGCGATGGCAGCTCGGAGATCTACGTGGCCAACCGCTTCCTGGCAGACGAGAAGATCGATGTCGATCTGTCGGCAGAAGCGCTCGATGCGCTGGCCGAGCTTCAGGAGCACCTGCCCGAGGGGCAGAGCGAGCCCTGGACCTGGCTGGTCTTCACCATCGACGCCACGGGCAAGTACAACTTCGACTACCAGTACGGCGTGCCGCCGCTGGTCGCGCGCGAGATGGCGGCCCAGAAGGGCTGAGCGCCCAAGAGCCCGCCCCTGTTCAGGGAATCTGCTCGGTCACCTGCCCCGGGAAGGTCACCTGGATCACCCCGCCCCACATGCACATCAGCTTGCTGGTGTTGTTCAGCGCGGGCATGTTGCCCAGCAGCACCGTGGGCGCCCCTGACACCCAGGGCGCGGGCGTGGCCGGCACGCAGGGCATGGGCGTGAGCACCCCCAGCGCGGCCGCCGTGGCCGCAGCCACCGTCGGGTTGGCCGGGCATGTGCACATCCCGAAGGGCCGTATGTTCACGATGGGAATGTGGTCCATGATGTTGGCCGCCGGCTGGTTGCTCGTCATCATGCGGTTGATCGGCAGCACGCCCATCGCGCTGGGCGCCATGCCGAAGGAGCACATCAGCACCGCGTTGTTGCAGACATGTTGTGGCATTTCAGGTCTCCATCTGGTTTGTCGCGCTCAGGCCGAATCGCCCAGGATTGCATAGCGGTGCTCGCGGTGAAACATGTGCGAATGCTTCGCGCGTTTGACGAGCCTTTGCCTGATCCTCGTCTGACAGCATTCTTCTCTCCGGTTACCAACTCTTTACTTCCCCACGTAGGCACGGACGATGGAGAACTCCATTCGCGCACCCCGGTAAGTCGGCGCATCGTGCTGATTGATCAGTTTCACCCTGAAGCGCCCCGGCTGCAGCTTCACAGCAGCCAGTCTGCTGATCAGCTTGTCAGGGGTGGCCGATGATTCCCGAGGCTGACTGGTGTCGCTGTCGTGAATGCTGTGCGCCGTGCGGCCATCTGCCGACAGCGCCTGCACTGACAGACGCACCTGCAGATCGGCGCCAGGGGCATCCCATCGGCCGGTCGTTGAGTTCTGGACAGGGGCGCCTGCCAGCCGGACGGCCCTGGCCCGGTCTCCCTTGTCATCCACCTTAAAGGGATAGACAAGGTTGAAGGCGTAAAACGCCTCCTCCTTAATCTCGAACTCCGCGTCGATCACCGTTTGCGCGCGCGACATGTCCACCGCGAAGGAAAGGGGCGGCTGCGGCAAGCCCGCCGCATGCATACAGGCACTGGCCGTACCCCCAATGCACAAGGCCGCTAACGCACGGCGCCAACCTACCTCGCGCTGCACAGATGGACGATCCTCACTCATGACTCGCCCCCCAGTTTCTCGATGCGCGCGACCTTGCCGTGTTCAAAGAACACCGAGGTCGGCGCATCGCGGAACTGCTTGTTGTGAACGAAGGTCATAAGCATTTCACTGTTGCCCCATTTGCCGATCGGGCCACATCAGGATGTTCGAATGAGTGCGTCAAGCAGGATCGTCCAGCGCCCACACCGTGAGGGCGCTGAAGTTGTCATGGCTGGGCTTGTGGGCTGCATTGCGCAGCACCAGCGCTTCCAGCGTGCTCAACCACTCGCGCGGATCGCGTGCCTGCTGCAGGGTCTGCTGCAGCACGGCCTCGTCCACGTACTCCCACAGCCCGTCGGTGCACAGCAGGAAGACATCGCCCGGCGCCAGCAGCCAGGGGTCGGGGCTCACGCCGATGTGCAGGTCTTCCTCCTGCGAGCCCAGCGCGCACAGCAGCTCGCTGCGCTGGGCATGGTTGCGCATCTGCTCGGGCTTGATCAGGCCGCCATCGACCAGGGACTGCACCAGGCTGTGGTCACGCGTCTGGTAGCGCAGTTGCCCACGGCGGAAGACGTACAGGCGTGAATCGCCCACGTGGCCCCAAAGTGCGGTCTGCGTATCCAGCTCGATGAACAGCGCCACCACCGTGCTGTGCATGTGCTCGCGCACGCCACCCTGCTGGCGGTGCTGGTGGATGGTGCGGTTGGTGTCCAGGATCAGCTCGTGCACCGAGGCGCCGTTGTTGACGGGTTGCTGCGCATTGCGCTCGATGATGTGGCGCACCGCCAGCTTGGAGGCGATGTCGCCGCCGCCATGCCCGCCCGCCCCATCGGCCACCACGCAGCACAGGTGGTGGTCGGAGTGCCAGTGGCCGCAGGCATCCTCGTTGTAGTTGCGCCCACCCTGGCGCGAAATGATGGCCAGATCCAGCTGGATGTGGCCGGGCGCCCCATACACGGTGTCAGAGAAGTTCGACATGGTTGTTGCTTTCGGTGTCGTCTCGTCGGTCCCGCGTGCTCACGCGTCGCGCTGCAGTTCGTCGATGTGGGCCTCGTAGGCCCGCAGGAATTCCTTGCCGAACAGCTCGTGGAAGTCGTCGCTGGCCTCGGCGGAGATCTGGCTGTAGAGCTCGGTGAACACATCCCACATGCGCGCCTTGCGGGCACCGGGCAGCACGGATGCGAGCACGGATTTCTGAGTGAGCTTGCCTTCGAGCACCTCCGGGTCGAAGCGCTTGAGCACGCCTTCGAGCGCAGCGCGCATGCCGGCCACGAAGGCGAACTGGTGGGCACGCAGGTCGTCGTAGGCATCGCGCATGGCCGGGGCCGGCGGCATGAAGCCACGGGCCGGCGGGCTGAGCAGGTGGTTCAGCGCCACGTCGACCGAGGGCGAGAACTTCAGCGGGTTGTTCTCCTTGGCCACGATCATGGTGACCTCGGCGCGGATCTCGCGCTTGAGCGCCGCACGCGCCACCAGCAGTTCGACCGTGCCCTTGGTCGATTCATGCACCAGCTGGCCCAGCAGCTTCATGAACTCGGGCGTGAGCGATTGGATCGGCAAGGTCGACATGCCCAGGCCTTCGCGCAGGGCGGCGATCAGCGCAGCCTGGTCAGCCGGTGTGCCGGGGGCGGCGGCCGCAGCAGGCACCACGGGTGCCGGTGCAGCGGTTGCTGCGGGCTGGGTCACCGGCGCAGCCACGGGTGCGGCCACGACAGGCGCTGCGATGGGCGGGGCCACCGGCGCTGGTGTCGGCACAGGCGCAGCCCGCGGCGTGGGCGCCGGTGCAGCGCCTCCCAGCAGATCGTTCAGCGGCGATGCGGCCGAACCGCCGCTGCCCAAGCCCAGGTCGGAGAAATCCAGCGGATCGAGCACGCTGCCGCCCGAGGGCGTCGGCGCGGCGCCGCCACCCAGCAAGGCCAGGGGATCCAGCCCGGCGCTGGCGGGTGCCGTCGGTGCTACCGCTGGGGCCTGGGTAGGTGCGGCAGGACGCGCAGGGGCAGGTGTAGGTGTGGGTGCGATGGGTTTCGCGCCACCCGTGGTGCCAAAGCTGTCGAAATCACCCAGCTTGGCCTTGGAGCGGATCACCGTGCGGCCTTCCTGGGCCCCATCGTCCCAGGACATCACGGCCGAGCCAGCTCCGCCCGCCGCCGGTGGGGCCGCGGGCACAGGCGCCGCGGGCGCCGCCTTGGGCGCATTCACTTTCAGGGGCGGCTCCATGAAGGGCTGGTTCAGCGCCGACACGTTGTCAGGCGCCACCGTGGCCGATGCGACGCTCACCGTGTTCAGCGACTTCATCGGGTCAAGGTGGTTGGCCATGTTGGGCTGGGCCGAGGCCTGGGCCAGCACCGAGTTGGCCAGCGGATCACCACCGCCGCTACTGCCAGCCCCCAGGCCGAACATCGCGTCGATCGACGACGAAGTGTTGGCCTTGCCACCGCCCAGATCGCCCATGCCGGGAATCAGGGGCGCATTGGCCCCACCGCCCAGCTCCAGGCCCAGGCTGTTGCCCTGCCCCAGCGAGCGGGCCAGATCCTGCGGCTTGGGTGCCGACACCGGATCGGGCGCGAAGGGATCCCAGTCATCGGGGATGCCACCGCTCACCGGTGCCGAAGCAGGCGGGGCCGGCGCGGCCGGCGCACCGAACCCGCCGCCAAACCCGCCCCCGCCAAAGCCCCCTGCCGCAGGGGCGGAAGAAGGCGCGTTGAAACCAAAGGGATCACCCGCTGGCGCGGGGCTGCCCCCGCCAAAGCCGAAAGCCGCCATCGGGTCGGTGCTGGCACTGCCTGCACCACCCGCGGGTGGCCGTCCACCGCCCACAGGCGCCCCGCCAAAACCACCCGCCGCGGGCCTGGGCGCGCTCGGCGCGGGGGCAGAAAACGCCATGCCGCCCAGATCCCCGAAGGGATCGGCCGCCCCCCCGCCCGCATGCGCTCCGGCCGAGGCGCCCCCAGCCAGCACATCCACACGGATGGCATAGCCGCCGATCTGCAACTGATCGCCAGCCGACAGCGGCGATTCCACGCCAGTGCCCAGCGAGCGCCCGTTGACGAGCACCGGGTTGCTGCCCCGGTCGACCAGCACGTAGGCACCATTGCGGAACACCACCTGGGCATGCACGCGCGAGATCGAACGCTCGGGATCGGGCAGCACCAGCTGGTTGGTGTCGGCGCGGCCGATGCTGCCGCCCAGCTCGTCGAACTGGGCCGACAGAGGCTGGGGCAGCGGCGTGCCGTTGTAGGTCTGGACAGTGAGCTTGATCACGATGGTTCCTGCGGATTCGGTGCGTTCGTGGCGGTGCGCGCTAGCGCAGTATGTAGAGCTTGCCTTCGACCTGAGCAAGGCGCAAGGGCCATGCCGACCAGGCATCGCCAGGCACGGTGCGCAGGGCGGGGCCGCCGTCCTTGCCCAGGCATTCGACCAGGCGCCCCCCTGCCACGGGCCGGAGCAGCAGGCCATCGGGCTCGGGCGGCTTGATGTTGAGCGCCTGGGCCTCGAACAGCTGCTGGATGTGATCGCGGATGTCCTGCACCCAGGCATTGGGGGCCCGTTGGTAGGCCAGCGCGAGCTCTTCGGTGCGAAGGCGTGCCGCTGCCAGTAGGCTGTCGGGGTCCCCGCGCTGCAGGTCCAGCGCCAATCCCTGCAGCAGTTCCAGCACCTGGCGCTGCAGCGCCGGCCCCTCCGTGATCACCGGCGCATCCAGCCAGCGCCAGCGCGGGAAATTCACGGGCAACTCCACATCCTGCCCAAAGCTGAAGGGCCAGTCGTGGGTTTCGTTCAGCCCCGGCGTCCACAACAGTTGGGACAGCACACGGGCATTGGGGTCCTGTGGTGCCTGCCCCCGATTGCACAGGGCCAACACCACACGCACACTGACCGTGCCATCGCCCACCTTGGGCTGGGCCGGCGGCGCCTCGCCCACCAGCGGCTGGGGGCCGGCCGTGAAGCTCAGGCGATTGCGGCCGGCCACGGCGTACTCGTGCACAGGCAAGGTCACACTGCCGCCTTCGGCCCCCACACGCGCCAAGGGCAGGCCGTTGAGCTGCACCTCAGCGGCACAGCCCCGGGCCTGCAGGTTGATCATCATCAGGCGCTCCATCAGCCGGCGCTCCAATCCACCAGCGTGATCGCCGGCCACAAGGTGCGCTTGGCGGTCTGTTCCCCACGCACCGGGTCCCACACCTTGAGCGACAGGACACAGGGCTCAAGGGCCAGCTTGAAGAACCATTGCCAGCCTTGCCCATCAGGGCGTGGACGAAGCCCAGCTTCCCCCACCAGCGCCCCCGGCTTGCTGCCCGGGGCCTCGCTCACGTTGGACAGGCCCGGATGGGCCAAGGTATCGATCGCCACCTCGAAGGGGTGCGACCACGTGACCTTGACGGCCATCAGGCGCTCGGCCAGCGCAGGCTCCGGCTGATCACGCAGGACATCGGCCTCCAGCAGAGCACGCCCACGCGATTGCAGATGTACGCGGGCATGCGTGCCGGCATGGCGCAGCTCGCCCATCACCGTCAGCTCCGTCGCGCAGGCCACCAGGCGGGCGATCAGTTGCGCGCGCAGGAAACCACTGCTGCCCTGGGGCGTGACGGCCTCGCGTGCGCCCCAAGTGAAGGCGGCCAGGCCATGCATCAACTGGGGCACGGCCTCCAGCCTGGGCGCCAGCAGCACCTCGTCACGCACCAGCTGCTGCCACCAGCCGTCCATGCCATGGACGAAGGCCTCGCCCAGACGGGCGAAGCCCTGCTGCCAGGCAGCCACAGTGGGCTCCAATGCCTGCCCATCGCGCTCGGCCCGCACCCGTGGCGACGGCGTGGTCTCGCGGGCCCCTTGATGGGGCCATTGCCAAGCAGGCTGAGGCAAAGACCTGATTTCAGTGAACCACTGCTCGGCCGGCAAGATGCTCAGCACCACGTCCTGCTGTCCCAAAGGCGCGCCGGCGCGCCGCAGGCCACAGGTGCAGGCCGTGATCTGCATGTAGCGGGGTGGCCTCTCTCTGCACAGAGCGCCGACCGTCACCGGCGTGGCCACGGGGGCACCTGGCTTGCCAGGTGTTCCCGCAGCCCCTGCCACGGCACCTGTCGCAGACTTGGGTGGCGTGAACTCCTGTGCGCAGTGCAGCGGCGTCTTGATCAGACGGGCCGGCTGTCCTGCAAACACCTGTACGCCCGCATCGCTCTTGAGCTCGACACGCGGGTGCACCTGCTCGTCGCACACGGCATCGACGGCGCAACGCAGGTGCAACCAGGCCTTGTGCCCCTGCGCGGCTGGGTAGGCCAGCACAGCAACCTGGCGTGGGGCCACTTCAACGCCAGGCACGGGCGGGGTATCGGTGCGATAGCGTTGCGGCTCGCCCACCACAGGCGCGCGGTTGACGAGCACGGCCCCCCCCGACAAGGCCAGGCGGTACTCCTGAC
>CALAKR010000159.1 GCA_937923225.1 uncultured Aquabacterium sp.
TCGCTCAGGACGGGGGCCAGGGTGCCGACGTCTTCGAAGTGGATGTGGCGCAGTGCGATGGCTGTCTTCATGTGCAAACCCGATGATGAAAGAAGTGAGGGCGCGGTTTACGCCGTGGGGTTGAGGTCGACCTTGATCGTACCGGCCTTGGGGAAGGTGCAGCAGGCCAGGGCGTGGCCGTCGCGCTTGTCCTGGTCGGTCAGGCAGAAGTCGGGTTCGACGCTGTACTCGCCTTCCGACACTTTCAGCCGGCAGTGGCCGCAGATACCGGCGCGGCACAGGCTGCGTACGGCGATGCCGCTGGTTTCCAGCATCTCCAGCAGGCTCTTGCCCGCGGCGGGCTCCAGCACCTGATCGTTGTGCTGAAGGTGCAGGCGCAGGGGGCTTTCGGCCTGGGCATTGTCTGGCGTGACCGGGGCAGAGGCGGCTGGTGGGGTGAAGGATTCGATCAGCAGGGGGCAGGCGGGGAACAGCGCCAGCAGGTGCTCGCGCATGCCTTGGGCGAAGCCGTGGCTGCCACAAATCACCACGCTGTCCGGGTTGCCCAGCGCTTGCAGGTCCTGGGCTTGCGGGCGGCCGGCCTTGAAGTGGCCTTTGCCGTGCACCGCTTCGCGGGTGACGAACACCTGCAGGTCGAACCAGGGGCAGCTCAGTTCCAGTTGCAGCAGTTCGTGCAGGAACGGGATATCGGCAATGGACGGCACGCACAGCAGCAGGCTGACCTGCGGCACGCTCAAGCCGCGCTGGGCGCGCTCGTGCAGCCCGCGCAGCAGGGCGATGGGCAGGGTGATGCCGATGCCGCCGGCCAGCAGGCCGACGTGGCGGCAGGCCTGGACCGAAGCCAGGGTGATGTCACCTGCGGCGAACTGCACGTCGAAACGCGAGCCGGGTTGGCAGGTGGCGTGCAGCTGGTCCGAGACCCCGCCGCGCCCTTCGCGCTTGATCGCCAGCTCGAACTGGTCGTTGCCGAGCCTGCGGGTGATGGAGTACAGCCGATGCTGGCGGGCGCCGGACAGGTCCGTTGCCTGCAACGCCACGTGCCGGCCGGGCACGAGGTCTGCCAGAAAGGCGCTGGAGGCGTTAAGTACGCGCAGGCCGAATACCTTGATCTGCGCGGTCTCGCTGCTGACGTGCTCGCACACGGCTTCGAAGCTTGTCGGGGTACTCATGCGCTAGCCCTCTCGCGCAGCTGTTCGACGGCTTGTTCGGCGCTCTCCAGGCCATTGCCGGCCAGGCCGATGCGGTTGACCAGGGCTTCGAGGGAGTCGGTATAGACGCTGATCTCGTTGTTGTCGCCCACGTCGTGCAGGATTTCGTTGCCGTTGGGCAAGCCCAGCATGTCGAACACCCGCGCCCAGGCGCCCATTTCGTTGTTGGCGAACATCTGCACGGTGCGCAGGATGATCGAGCGCAGGTACAGGCGCTCCTTGCGGGTCAGGCCGTTGACGATGTCGGTGGCGACGAAGCTGAATACGCTGGAGTGGCTCCACTCGTCCATGGCGTGGGTGCGGGTGACTTCGTGGCAGACCGACTGGATGGTGCTGTCTTCGGCCATGGTCTTGAGGTAGTCGGTGATCAGTGTTTCGCTCGCGCAGGCGATGCCGAAGCGGGTCAGGCGGCGTTCCCATTCGGCGGTGCAGTTGGCCAGCAGCGCTTCGCGCCAGGTCACCAGGTTGAAGGCGCTGAAGTCCAGGGGGGTAAGTTGGCGCATGTCATAGATGTAATTGCAGGCCATGATCGACATACGGGTATGCAGGGCTTCATCAAGCAGGGCTTGTGACATCACATCTTGCAGCAGTGCGCGGTTATGGCTTTGCGGCGGGGTCTTGATAATGTCTTCACACGCCGGCACTACCACATTGCATTCAATATAAATGGTCTTGAGGTTATAGATGCCCCAGGCGTAGGACATGCACTTGGACTGCAAGTCCTTGGGGGCTTCAAGCCAGGCCTGGTGGTTGCGAAACGGCAGCAGTGAATGGCTGAAGTCGTTCTTGTTGGCATCGAACGCCAGGCCCCAGTAGTCGGGCTGTGGCTGGTTTACAGCAGCGCGGGTTTTCCACAGGGTTGAAAGTTTGGCCAGCATGCCTTTAACTGCATCATCGGTACCGCTATGGTTAACATCCATGTTAAAACTCCAGGCTATCGGTTGTAGTTGTTAAGTTTGATTACGCCGGCTTGGTTGCACGCGCAGGTGCGGGCGGCGCCCTTCAAGTTTGCGGTACAAATGTTTCGTTATTATTGCTTCAGGTCATTTAAATGAAAGTTGCAGGGCAGTGACTTTGCGCTGCCGCGCCATTACCCATTCCTGCAGCAATGTCAGGGCCACGGTCAGGCCCATGAAAGCGGCACTGGCCCAGAAAATCGCGTTGGGGTGGCCCTGGTCCAGCAACCAGCCGAACCCGACCGGCCCGATTGCACCGCCGATGTTGAACCCCGTGGACACGATGCCGAAGGTCTTGCCTTCGGCCCCATTGGTGGCGGCGGCCCGTACCAGCATGTCCCGTGACGGGGCGATCACGCCGGTCAAAAAGCCTGCCGCGCCCAGCACGGCGAGCAAGAGCGGCTCGCTCAGGCCCGCCGTGGCCACCAGCAGCATCAGCACGCACGCCACCCCAAAGGCACTGGCCGCCACCACCCCGTGACGCTGGGTGCGGTCGGCCAGTGCGCCGCCTGCCAGCACGCCGAAGGCG
>CALAKR010000160.1 GCA_937923225.1 uncultured Aquabacterium sp.
ATGTAACCGGCGTTCTCGAAGCGGGCGACCATCATCCATTGCTGGTCGCCATCGTGCGGGAAGATCAGGCCCAGTTCGTTGTCGCCGCCGTGGTTGCCCATGGCGCGCATCAACTGGCCGGCGGCGGGCTCGGGCACCCACACGTAGCCGGCGGGCAGCTTCAGGACGGCCTGGTCCTTGAGTTGGATGTCAGCCGGGCCGACGATCTGGCTGGCCTTGGCGGCCTGGGCCGCGGCGGCCATGTCGCGGGCGTGAGGATCAGCCGAGGCGGTGGCCTCGGTGCTCGCATCCGCCGCGATGCCGGGCTCAGCAGCCCAGGCGCTTGAAGCCGGCAGGCCCCACGCGAAGGCCGTGCACAAGGCCAGAGCGGTGAGCAGGCGTGATGTGGCGCGCGCGGGCGATGCCTGCCCGGACAGATGGCGAGTCGTCATGAGTGTTCCCCTGAAAAAACTGTTGTGGGCCCTGTGAGCAGGCCTTGGCAATGGCTGGCGGGCAGGGTAGCAGAGGCCGGTGTCGTTGCTGCGGAGAGGCGGGGCAGCTCAGCCGGATGCTGTCTTGGAGATGAACGTGATTCGTGGGATGGACGCCGGGCGAAGGATTTCGGACGATCTGCCCTTCTTATTCATCCAACTTCAGGAGAACCACCCATGCGCGCAACCCGCGTCCTTTTGCCTCTGGCCCTGTCCATGGCTGCATGCACCGCCCAGGCTGATCTGCTCTACGCCTTCGACAGCGACACCCAAGGCTTCACCATCACCTCGGGTGGCGCTTTGACGCACCAGGTCGAAGGCGGCAATGGCTTTCTGCAGGCCACCGATCTTGATCTGAGCGACATGCTGCTCAATGTGCCCCTGGGGGGCAACTGGGCCGACTGGAGTGGCTATTTCGGCGGCACCTTGTCGTTCGACGCGCGCATCGTCAATGGCACACCAGCAGATTGGCCGGGGTTCGGCGCACTGACCTTCGGCAACGCCCGGGTGTCTGTCACCTTCGACATCGTGCCCGCCACGGATCCGACATCATCCTGGAAGACCTACAGCGTGGTCTTCGATCCCCTGGCATGGGGCGTGGAGGATTTCCTGGTGGACAGCATCTTCACCAGCCTGGAGTACGTCACCTTGAACCTGGAGTCAGGCAACGGTGCCATCGAGGTCGTGGGCATCGACAACTTCCGCCTCACGGGGGCTGTGCCTGAGCCTGGCAGCGTGGCCATGATCCTGGCGGGCCTGGCTGTGGTTGGCGCTCTGGGCTACCGACGCCGCATTTGAGTCTGCGGGCTGGTCGGCGCGCAGCAAGGCTCAGGCTACAGGTGGTTGAGCGGCCAGCACCGCCTGCGCCTGCCCACCCGTGTGCGTGACACGCCCTTGCGCATCCACCGACAAGGCGCCCTCCACGAACCAGCGCACCGCACGCGGATAGATCACGTGCTCCTGCACCAACACGCGGGCTGACAGATCTTGCTCAGTGTCCGAGGGCAGCACCGGCACCACGGCCTGGGCCACGATGGGGCCGTGGTCCAGCTCCGGCGTCACGAAATGCACGGTGGCGCCGGCCACCTTGCAACCCTCGTCAATGGCGCGGCGGTGCGTGTGCAGCCCGGCGAAGGAGGGCAGCAACGACGGGTGGATGTTCAGCAGCCGCCCTTCATAGTGGCGCACGAAGCCCGCCGTCAGGATGCGCATGAAGCCGGCCAGCACCACCAGATCAGGGGTGAAACCGTCGATCAACTTGGCCAGTTCGGCATCGAAATCCTCGCGGGTGGCGAAACCCTTATGGTCCAGCACGGCGGTGGCGATGCCCCGCTCGGCCGCGAACTGCAGCCCGGCGGCATCGGCCTTGTTGCTGACCACGGCCGCGATCCGGGCCGGCCACTGCTCTTGCGCACAGGCCTGCACGATGGCTTCCATGTTCGAGCCGCGTCCGGAAATCAGAATGACGATGTTTTTCATGCGGCCTAGAGTGTAGTGGGGTCGGGGCGGGCGCCGGACGCTCAACCCGGGGCCTGCACCTACAATTCCTGCTCTTTTTCGCGCATCTTCGAGCCCCTGACATGAGCCAACGCGTCCTCACCGGCATCACCACCACCGGCACGCCCCACCTGGGCAACTACGTCGGCGCCATCCGGCCTGCCATCGCCGCCAGCCGTGAGCCCGGGGTCGAGAGCTTCTTCTTCCTGGCCGATTACCACGCGCTGATCAAGTGCGATGACCCGGACCGTATCGAACGCTCGCGCCTGGAGATCGCGGCCACTTGGCTGGCCGCCGGCCTGGACACCAGCCGCGTCACTTTCTACCGCCAGAGCGACATCCCCGAGATCACCGAGCTGAACTGGCTGCTGACCTGCGTGACGGCCAAGGGCCAGATGAACCGTGCCCACGCCTACAAGGCCACGGTGGACGCCACCCTGGCCGCTGGCGAGGAGCCCGATGCCAACGTGACGATGGGCCTGTACTGCTACCCCATCCTGATGGCCGCCGACATCCTGCTGTTCAACGCCCACCGCGTGCCCGTGGGCCGCGATCAGGTGCAGCACATCGAGATGGCGCGCGACGTGGCCCAGCGCTTCAACCACCTGTTCGGCAAGGGCCGTGAGCTGTTCGTGCTGCCCCAGGCCGAGATCGAAGAGAGCGTGGCCACCTTGCCCGGCCTGGACGGCCGCAAGATGTCCAAGAGCTACGACAACACCGTGCCGCTGTTCGAAGGCGGTGCCAAGGCCTTGAAGGATGCGGTCGCGCGCATCGTGACGGATTCGAAGCTGCCCGGTGAGGCCAAGGATCCGGATGGCGCCCATCTGGTCACCATCCACGATGCCTTTGCCGATGCGGCCACGCGTGCAGCCTTCCATGCCGATCTGCGTGGCGGCCTGGGTTGGGGTGATGCCAAGCAGCGCGTGGTGCAGCTGATCGAGGCCCACGTGGGCCCGATGCGCGAACGCTATGCCGAGCTGGTGGCGCACCCCGAGCGCATCGAAGACATCCTGCAGGAAGGCGCCCGCAAGGCCCGCATCACGGCCACGCCGTTGCTGGCCGAGCTGCGCCAAGCCGTGGGCCTGCGCCGCATGGTGGCCGTGTCGCAGCCAAAGGCCGCCAAGGCCGCGGGTGCTGAAAAATCTGCCGTGCCGGTGTTCAAGCAGTACCGCGAGGCCGACAACCTGTTCTATTTCAAGCTCACCGCCGCCGATGGTTCGCTGCTGCTGCAGAGCCAGGGCTTCGCGGAAGGGCGTGAGGCGGGCGGCTGGGTCAAGCGCTTCAAGACGGAAGGCGCTGCCGTGCTGGCCGATGCGCCTGTCACGCTGGGTGAGGGGGCGGATCGCACCGCGGTGGAAGAAGCCCTGGCTGCCTTGGTGGCGGCACAGGAGTGAGCGGGGCTTTCAGCCTTTCGCGTACGAGCATGGCCGGCATCCACATCACCGACATCGAATCCGCCATCAACTGGTGGCGTGAGCGCGCACCGTCGCCCGATGAGATCAGCCTGGGCCCGGAGGTGCGCGCGCTGGCAGAGGTCTACGCGCTGATGGTCTACTACCACGAGACCACCTGCGATGAGGACACCATGCCCCGCAAGGCCCGCGAGGCCTGGCTGCGCTGGTACGACACCACGCCGGACACGCCCTGCATCGCCATCTGCTCGACCAGCCAGGGCGATGACCTGTGCAAGGGCTGCGGCCGCACCTTCGACGAGGTGCAGCTGTGGCCGGAGATGACCCCGGGCGAGAAGCGCTCGACTTGGCGCCGCATCACGATGGAATCGACGGCCTGGCGCTTCAACCGCTATGCCGAGCGGGCGCGTGAGGGCAAGGTAGCGGTCGATCCTGACGAGCCCGCTCAGCCGTGAGGCTGGGGCAGGCGGGCGATGTCCGGCTCGCCTGAGCCGAACAGGATGGCCAGGTAGTTCTCCTGCGCCGCGCGGCCTTGCCGCACCAGGGCCTGGTGGCCGCCGGGCAGCAGCCGCATCAGGCGATGCCGCAGGGCGGTGACCGGCACGGCCATCAGCGGGAACCAGGGCAGCACGCCACCGGGCAGGCCCAGGGCGCTCATGCTGCGCCCGCCCAGGAAGAAGCGGCAGATGCTCAGATGCTTGGCGCGCTCGTAGCGGCCTTGCAGCTTGTCGAGCAAGGGCAGGGCGTTGCCGTAGTGGCGGCTCAAGGGTTCGTCCATCAGCGCGCGGCCCAGGGCGATGCTGCTGTCGTCGGCCGGCGCCTGGCTGAGCAGGTTGCGGTACAGGCCGACGCGGCCTTCCATCTCCGTCTCGAACAACAGCTCATCCTCGACCCCCATCAGCCAGCCGATGTAGCGCCACAGGTGCATCACGGATTCGGCCTCGCAGCGGCTCAGGGGCACGCCCATGGCGCGCTGGCCGAACAGGAAGATCACCGAGAAGCCCAGGTAGGTGGCCTGCATGTCCCCCTGGTTGACGGGCATGCCGAAGTAGGCCTCGTCCCACTCGGGCAGGGCGCGCACGCGCTGGCGAACCAGGGCATGCATCAGGCGCACGCGCACCGTGCTCTTGAAGCCCGGCGCAAAGCGCGAGAGCCCGCCGCAGGTGGTGCAATCGATCCACCACTTGGTGGTCTCGGCCACGCGGCGCTGCGCGCCCTTGGCCAGCGCACCGGTCAGCACCAGGGTGCGGTTGATGGCCGAGGCCTGGTAGCCGCCCATCAGGGCTGCGTCACGCAACACCTGCAGGCCTGTCAGGCCGGAGAGGTGGCAGGCCTTGGCGCCTGCCACCAGGCGCTTGGGCTGGAGCCAATCCGGCGTGGCTTCAACGGCCTGGAAGAACTCGCGCA
>CALAKR010000161.1 GCA_937923225.1 uncultured Aquabacterium sp.
TGAAGCCCAGGTCGCTGAGTTCCTTCTCGCGGCGGTCGGTGATGGCGATCTCGGTGGGGCACTTCAGCGCCACTTCGCCTTCATCGGTCTTGAAGGTGTGGGTGGGCAGATCTTCGACCAAGCCACCGCCTTCAACACCACGGATCGCGGCGCACCAGCCATGGTTCTCGAACGCAGCGGTCAGGCGCGCGCCAAAGGCATAAGCCGCGTTGACCCACAGGTACTTGGAATGATCCGAGCCATCCACATCCTCCACGAAGTTGAAGCCTTCGGTGGTGATGCCGTCCTTGGGGTTGTAGGGCAGACGGCCCAGGAAGCGGGGCACGGTCAGGCCCACGTAGCGAGAATCCTCGGACTCACGGAAGGACTTCCATTTGGCGTAGTCCACCGTGTCGAACACTTTGGACATGTCGCGGGGCTTGCCCAGGTCGGTGAAGGTCTCCAGGCCGAACATCTCATGCGAAGCGGCCGAGATGAATGGCGCATGCGCGGCGGCGGCCACGTGCGACATCTGCTCCAGCAGGTACATGTCCTCGGCCTGGCGCGAGAAGTCGAAGTCACCGATCAAGGCGCCGAAGGGTGCGCCGCCGAAGGTACCGAACTCTTCTTCATAGACCTTCTTGAACAGCGTGCTCTGGTCGAAGTCGATCGCGGTCTTGAAGTCCTTGGTCAACTCCTTCTTGGTGGTGTTGAGCATCTGGATCTTCAGCCCCGCCCCAGTGGACGTCTGCTTGCACAGGTAGTGCAGGCCGCGCCAGGTGGATTCGAGCTTCTGGAACTCGGGGGCGTGCAGGATCTCGCTGAGCTGGTCGGAGATCAGGCGGTCGAGCTCGGCCACGCGGGCATCGAGCGTCACGCTGAGGTTGTCGGAGACGACAACCGTGCCGTCCATCACCTCGCGCACCAGCTCGGAGATGATGTCCTTGGCGCGCACGTGTTCGTTGTCGGAGCGGGCCACACGGCTGCGGTGGATGATGTCATCCAGCAGGCTGGCTTCGGTGGTCTCGGTTTGAACCGCGAGGGCGGCAGACGATTGGGACATGGCGATCACTCCGCGTCGGTCTTGGATTCGGCGCTCAGTTGCTTGAGCTGCTCGGTGTTGCTCAGCACCTCGGCCAGCAGGTCCTCGAGCTTCTCGTTACCGGCCAGCTTGTTGCGCAGGTCGGAGAGTTTGGTGCGGGCTTCGAGCAACTTGCGCAGCGGCTCGACCTGCTGGACCACGGATTCGGGGGTGAAGTCATCGAGCTGGTTGAACTGCAGGTTCACGCCGAACTCGCCGCCGTCAGCACTCAGGCGGTTCTTGACGCGGTAGGTGGCGGCAGGGGCCACGCCTTGCATCACCTCATCGAAATTGTCCAGATCGACGTTGACGAACTTGCGGTCGCGCAGCTTGGGCAGGGGCTTGTCAGGATCAACCTGGCCAGCGAAATCACCCAGCACGCCGACGACGAAGGGGATCTCCTTCTGCTCGATCGCGTCACCGACTTCTACGTCGTAGGTGAGCTGCACCCGGGGCGGACGCACCTTGTCGAGGCGCTTTTGCACGCTGTCTTTCTTGGCCATCTGGATTTCCCTTCACATCAAAGAATCGGGTGGGTTGATCAGGTCACTTCAGCTTGTCGAACGGGTTGCCGCCGGCGGCCGCAGGACGCGCCACATTGGCCGCAGGCGAGACAGGGCGAACGGCTGGATGTACGGCAGCGGGTGTCGCACCGGCAGGCGGCGCCGATACAGGTGCCGCGGCAGGCTTCACCGCAGGGCGCTGCCGCACGCGGTTAGAAGCGGCTGGCGCAGGCTCCTTGCCGGCAGGAGGCTCTCCGAGCAACTCGCGAAGGTTGCGCGCCAGGGTCTCGGCTTCCATCCGGGCAGCCAGCAAGATGCTGGCGTTGGTCAGGGGCTTGGCCGTACCGCCCGATTTGGCACGCACGGCTTCAGACTGCTCATGCAGGACGGCAAAGGACTGGGAAGACAGACGCAAGCCGCTGATGGCCAGCACGCTGGCGGCGGTCGTGTCCTTCGGGTCACGCTGCATCACTTCCTGGGCGGACTGGATGGCGTTACCGTAATCACCCGCGTTGAAGTAGGACTCGGCCAGCTTCTGCCAGGGCTCTTCGGCAACGGGGTAGGCCTTGGCTGCAGCACGGTACAGGCCACGCGCCTTTTCGCGGTCACCACCTTCTTCAGCGCGCGCGGCCTGGGCCAGATGCTCTTCGAGCGTGGTGATGGCTTCAGGCTTGGCCTGCTTGTCGTCATCCAACGATTTGTTGGATGCGCAACCCACCATGACCAACAACGGCAGACTGAGGCAACTGGCCAGGAACGCACGGGACAGCGAGCGAGACACCCGATCGGCGTTGATAAGGCCGGGCGCAGGCAACACGTTCGAGCACGGCAAAGCAACTGGCGAGTTCACCCAGAACCTCCTGAATTTGATTTGATGTTTGCGCGGGTTTGGCCCCGCTGCGATGGGCGCCACTGTAGCGCAATCAAACAGCGCGACTACCCCCCCTTACAGGGGATTTGGGACGGTCATTCAAGCCCTATCATCGCGGGCGTTTCTCCAGTGAGCGCTGCATCTGCAGACAGCTTGCGGCGTTTCGAATACTTACACTTATGTTTAAAACCGGGAGTGCGTGGCGCGGCCACGTTTGTCATGCCTTGCCATGCCTGATGGCCATGCTCTGCGCATTGCTGGCCAGTGGTTGCGCCTCAAGCACCCAAGCCGGCAAGAGTGATGGCCTACTCGACTCCGCATTGAAGGTGGTCGGTCTGCAGCGTGCGCAAGATCCGCCCAAAGAGGTGTCATTGAAGCTGCCAGAGCTGGAAAAGCCTCGCAAGCTGACCCTGCGCATTCATGCGAGCACCGTCCTCAACACCGATGAGCAAGCGCGCTCTCTGGCGCTCGTCACGCGCGTGTACCGCCTCAAGGACAAGGCCGCCTTCCTCCAGACGCCTTACGAGAGCTTCCAGGAATCGACGCTGGAAAAAGCCGCCCTGCGCGACGAGCTGATCGACGTGAAGGAAGTGCTGCTCAAGCCCGGCGGCAAGCATGAGGTCGTGCAGACGCTCCCCCCAGAGACCGAGTACATCGGCATCGTCGCACTGTTCCGTGCACCGGCCGAGCAGCGCTGGCGCTTCGTGTTCGATGCCAAGGCGTCCAGCCAGACGGGCATCACCGTCGGTGCGCATGGCTGCGCCCTGAGCGTGGCCGAAGGCAAGGCCGTCGATGCACCGCCCGAAACCCTGCGCCTGGCCGGCGTGCAATGCGATTGACGCGCCGACCATGACGCGACTGATTCAGCGAGACCACACGTGATCCCCTCTTCCAAAGTTCTCTGGGGCGAAGGCCTCTTCCTGCGGCCTCAGCACTTCCAGCGCCAGGATGCGTACCACGAGTGGCGCCTGCATGAAACGTCCAAGGCATTGCACCCGTATGGCTGGGGCGTGCGCAAGGTCAGCATCGACACGGACGCACTGTCATCAGGCGTTCTGCGCTTCAACGAGCTGCAACTGGTGATGCCCGATGGCGAGCTGTTCCGCGCGCCACAGGAGGACGAGCTGCCCGATCCGATGAGCCTGGCCGACATCCCCGCAGGCACATCGGAGATGGTGTTCCATGTGGCCATGGCGCCCATGCGCGGCACGGCCAGCAACTTCACACCACTGGGCCAGCCGGGCGATGGCGCCTTGCGCTTCGCGCAGCACAACCAGCCCGCCAACGATTGGTACACCAATGCCGCCGCGGCCGACGTGGCCGTACTGCGCCGCCTGGTGCGCGTGCTGCCTGATACCGCACCCCGCGATCACCTGGTCAGCCTGCCGGTGTGTCGACTGCAGCGTTCAGGCACCGGCTCGTTCGAGCTGGATTCGCGCTTCCTGGCACCCGCCGTGTCCATCGAGGCTTCGCCCATCCTGCGGGCGATCCTGCGCCGCCTGCTGGACACGCTGCAGGCCAAGGTGGATGCGTTGTACGGCTTTCACCGTGAACCCTCCAAACACGTGATCGAGTTCCGGTCGGGCGACATCGCCTCGTTCTGGCTGCTGCACACGGCGAGCTCGGCGTTTGCAGCACTCTCGCACTTTCATCATCATGCCGGCCTGCACCCTGAGCGCCTGTACGAACGGCTGCTGGAGCTGGCCGGCGCACTGATGACTTTTTCGCGCAGCTTCTCGCTGGCCGACCTGCCGGCCTACCACCACGCCGATCCCGGGCCAGGCTTCGCCAAGCTGGACCACATCATCCGAGAACTGCTGGAAACGGTGATCTCCACTCGCTACTTCGCGCTCGCGCTGGACGAGGTTCGCCCCTCCTATCACCATGCACGGCTGGAGAGCGAGAAGATCACACCCGCCACGCACCTGTACCTGGGCGTGCAGGCCGCCATGCAGCCGAGCGACCTGGTCGAAGCCGTGCCACTGCGCTTCAAGGTGGGGGCGCCCGACGATGTGGAGAAGCTGGTGCTCTCGGCCATGAGCGGCGTACAGATCACCCATGCCCCCCAGGTGCCCGCAGCCATCCCGGTGCGCAGCGGCGCCTACTACTTTGCCATCGAACCCCGTGGGCCGCTGTACGAGCGCATGCTGCAGGCCCAGACCCTGGCGCTTTACGCACCGGCGGGCATTGATGACCTGCGGCTTGAACTGTTCGCCTTGAACGGTTGAACTCACCAAG
>CALAKR010000162.1 GCA_937923225.1 uncultured Aquabacterium sp.
CCTCGTGGTACGGCACCAAGTTCCATGGCCGGCGCACGGCCAGCGGCGAGGTCTACAGCATGTACGGCATGACGGCCGCGCACCGCACCCTGCCCATCCCCAGCTACGCGCGGGTGCGTGATCTGCGCAGCGGCAAGGAGATCATCGTTCGCATCAACGACCGCGGCCCCTTCCACGGCAGCCGCGTGATCGACCTGAGCTACACGGCGGCGCTCAAGCTCGACATGCTGCACAAGGGCAGCATCGACGTGGAGATCGAGCGCCTGACCTTTGACCAGATCCGCACGGGCCAGTGGCGCTCGGGCACAGCGCTGGCGCAGGCCGAAACCGACGTGCCGCCGCTGGTGACGGCGCCTGCGCCACGCCCGGCCGAGCCCGCCCCGGTGCTGGCCCTGAGCACGCCCGCACCGGCCCTGGAGCCGGTCGATCCGGGCGAGCACGATCCCATCCTGGCGCTGGCCTCGCAGCTGGACGACGCCTCGCCCACGCCATCCTCCTCCAACGCTGATGCGCAGCCTGCCGCGCAAGGCGCCTCGCCGCTCATCCAGGCGCGCGCCTTCACACCGGCCTCCAAGGGCTTTTGGGTGCAGTTGGCCGCCTTCAGTCAGCGCGCCGGGGTCGATGCCTTCCAGAAGCGCGTGGCCGACGAGATGATCAACCTGTCGCCGTTGCTGGGCGTGTTCCAGGAGGGCAAGGTCTACCGGCTGCAGGCGGGCCCCTACGCCTCGCGGGCCGATGCCCAGGCCGTGGCCGGGCGTGTGCGCGAGGCACTGCGCCTGGCGCCCATGGTGGTCGAGCGCCGCTGAACCAGCGCCAGGACGCGCGAAAGAAGAGAAGAACCACAAGACGATGCTGGCAAGCGGTGTGTGGCCCGTGTTGGGCCTGGTGTTCAACGCCCTGGTGTGGGGCATCTCCTGGTGGCCGCTGCGGCAGCTGCAACTGGCGGGGCTGCACCCGGTGTGGGCCACGGCGCTGTTCTTCGCGATCGGCGCAGTGGTGGTAGGCAGCCTGCGGCCCCAGGCCTGGCGCGTGTTGGCCAGCCAGCCCCGCCTGTGGGCGCTGGCGCTGGCGGCGGGTGCCACCAATGCGGCCTTCAACTGGGGCGTGAGCATCGGCGAGGTGGTGCGCGTGGTGCTGCTGTTCTACCTGATGCCGGTGTGGGCCGTGCTGCTGGCCTGGTGGATGCTGGGCGAGCGCATCACGGCCGGCTCCTTGCTGCGCGTGGGGCTGGCGCTGGCCGGGGCGGTATTGGTGCTGCAGCCTGCCGAGGGTGGCTGGCCCGTGTTCGATGGGCTGGCCGACTGGCTGGGCCTGGCGGGCGGGGTGGGCTTCGCGCTCATCAACGTGCTGCTGCGGCAACTGGCGAATGAGGCCTCGTCGTCTCGGGCGCTGGCCATGTTCAGCGGTGGGCTGGTGTTTCCGCTGGGGCTGGGCCTGCTGCTGACCTGGCAAGGCCAGGTGCCCGCGCCCCCTGCGGCGCAGCCAAGCTGGATGCTGATGGCGCTGGGGATGGGCCTGCTGTTCGTGGCGGCAAACATGGCCTTGCAGCATGCCGCGGCGAAGCTGCCGGTGCGCATCACCTCGGTGATCATGCTGACCGAGGTGCTGTTCGCCGCGCTGACCTCGGTCTGGTGGGGCGGCGAATCGCTCAGGTGGTCGGTGCTGGCGGGCGGGGCGCTCATCCTCGCGGCGGCCTTCCTGGCCGCGCGGGGCGAGCACTGACGCGGCAGCGCCCTCTGGCCTTGATCAGCCGCGCAGCGTGCGCGAATGTGCGTGCACCGTGTCCACCAGCGTGCTCACGTGCTCGGGCGGGGTGAACTGGCTGATGCCGTGGCCGAGGTTGAAGATGTGGCCGCCCTGAGTGCCAGGGTTGCCGAAGCTGTCCAGCGCCTTGATCACCTCGGCGCGGATCTGCTCGGGCTGCGCGAACAGCACGTTCGGATCCAGGTTGCCCTGCAGCGCGACGCGGTCCTGCACGCGCTGGCGGGCCTGGCCCAGGTTCACCGTCCAGTCCAGGCCGACCACGTCGCAGCCGGTGTCCGCGATCTGCTCCAGCCACGGGCCGCCGCCCTTGGTGAACACGATGTGCGGGATGCGCACGCCCTCGTGCTCCTTCTTGAGCTGGCTGAGCACGCGCTGGGTGTAGGCCAGGCTGAAGGCCTGGAAGGCGCCATCGGCCAGCACACCACCCCACGAGTCGAAAATCATCACGGCCTGCGCGCCGGCTTCGATCTGCGTGTTCAGGTACAGCGCCACGGCATCGGCGTTGACCTCGAGGATGCGGTGCATCAGATCGGGGCGCTGGTACATCAGGGTCTTGACCAGGCGGTAGTCGTCGGAGCCGCTGCCCTCGACCATGTAGCAGGCCAGCGTCCAGGGGCTGCCCGAGAAGCCGATCAGCGGCACGCGGCCGGCGCCGTCGGCATTGGTCAGGGCCTTGCGGATGGTGCTGACGGCATCGAACACGTAGCGCAGCTTGTCCATGTCGGGCACGGCCAGCTTGGCCACGGCGGCTTCGTCGCGCACCGGGCTGGCAAAGCGCGGGCCTTCGCCCTGCGCGAAGCTCAGGCCCAGGCCCATCGCATCGGGCACCGTCAGGATGTCGCTGAACAGGATGGCCGCGTCCAGGTCGTAGCGGGCCAGTGGCTGCAGGGTCACCTCGCAGGCGTAGTCGCGGTTGGTGGCCAGGCCCATGAAGCTGCCGGCCTTGGCGCGGGTGTCGCGGTACTCGGGCAGGTAGCGGCCGGCCTGGCGCATCAACCACACGGGCGTGCAGTCGGTAGGCAGGCGCAGGCAGGCCCGCAGGAAGCGGTCATTGGCCAGGCGGGGCAGGGCGGTGGTGGGCGCAGTCATCCGAACATTGTAGGCACGCGATCGCGGGGGCGCGCAAATCAGGAGGCCGGCGGCCCGTACGCTCTGGCACCATCGGCCTCATGGCCGTCGCACCCACCACCCCAGCCTGTGCCCACGCCGGCACCCATGCCGCGCCCGTGCTGGCGCTGAACCACACCGAGCATGCCTACATCGCCGTCGAAGGGCTGGCGGGCTCGATGGTGATCACCTACATGATGCAGTTCAACGAGGCGATCGAGCCGGCGCGGCTGCGCACCGTGCTGCGTGAGCTGGTCAGTGCCTGGCCGCGTTTCCGCGGCGTGGTCGAGGCCGGGCTGCATTCGCACCGGATGCGCATCCTGCCGGACAACGAGACGACCGATCAGCTGTTCGAGATCGCCTGGCGTGAGGATGCGCACAGCGACGCGGGCGATCCGGCCCAGCTCGAGCGACTGCACCAGCAGATCCTCAACGACGTGGTGCCGCTGGAGCATGGCCTGCTGTGCCGCTTCCGCTTCGTGCCGCACGCCACGTCGCCGGTGCTTTTCCTGTCGGTGCACCACATCCTGTTCGACGGGCGCTCGGCGCTGCAGTTCATCACCGATCTGCTGGCGCGCCTCAATGGCGGGCCACGCATCCCCGTGCAGCCGCTGGAGGCCGCATCGCACCTGGGTGCGCTGGCGCCGTCTTCGCTGCTGCAGTGGCCACGCCAGCTGCTCAAATCGTTCCAGAACCGCGCACGCGAGGCCAAATGGCACAAGGGCCTGCATGTGCAGCAGGCGGCGCCGCAGGGGCATCCCTACCTGAGCATTCACATGCTGCGCCACCACACGCTGTCGGTGGACACCCAAGCGCTTCGTCGCGTGGCGCGCATCCTGGACATCAGCGTCAACAGCCTGGTCACCTTGATCCTGTGCGAGGCCTACCTTTCTTATGCGCCCAAGGATTCGCTGGCGGCCGCCGTGGTGCGCCAGTCGGTCGATTTGCGCCGCTTCTATCCGCCGGCGCAAGGCAACAAGCCGCGTCTGCTGTGGGGCAACCATGTGGGCGCCTTCCTGGTCACCGAGGTGGGGGCCAAGTCGCTGCGCGAGCGCGCGGCTTCGGTCAAGGCCCAGGTGGATGAAGGCATGGCCCGCTTCGAGCGCCGCGAAATGCTGTGGAACCAGCTGCCCGGCATGCTGATGCCGGTGCTGGGCCGCACGCTGCTGTCGCACATCGTGCACGGCATGCAGCGCAAGGGCCGTATGCCACGCATCAGCTGCCACGCCACCAGCCTGGGCAATGTGTCCAAGCTCAATGCGCCGGATGCCAGGCTGCGCATGGTCAAGCTGTTCACGGCGGTGCCCAGCGTGTCCACGCTGCACGTGGTCAATGAGCTGGATGGGCAGGTGCATCTGCCCGTGGTGTGGCAGCGCTGCGATGCCACGGTCGAGCAAATGGATGACTACCTGCGCCGCGTGGACGAGGCAGCCGCGCGCATCGTGCATGAAGGGCTGGCGCTGGTGGGCGGCTGATGCCGTCCCACCCGCCTCAGTTCAGCGTCTTGCGGTAGCTCTTGATCGAGGTGACCAGGAACACCAGGAAGGCCAGGCCGATGGGCCACAGGTTGGTCCACATGTCGACCATGTCGAATTCCTTGAGGAACACGCCCCGCGCGCCGCGGATGAAGTAGGTCATCGGCAGGGTCGACGAGATCCACTGCGCCCACTGCGGCATGCCGCTGTACGGGAACATGAAGCCCGAGAGCATGATGGTCGGCATCATGTAGTAGAACGACAGCTGCATGGCCTGGATCTGCGACTGCGCGGCCGTCGAGATCAGGATGCCCACCATCAGCGTGGTCACGCCGTAGGTGAACAGCAGCGCGGCCAGGGCCCAGGCGCTGCCCGTCAATGGCATCTTGAACAGCCAGAAGGCAATGGCCAGGATGCTGAGCACCTGCACGATCCCCATGAAGAAGTAGGGAATCATCTTGCCGACGATCACCTCCGATGGCGCCGTGGGCGTCACCATCATGAACTCCATCGAGCCGCGTTCCTTCTCGCGCGTGATCGACATCGCCGTCATCATGATCAGCGACATGTTCAGGATCATGCCGACCACGCC
>CALAKR010000163.1 GCA_937923225.1 uncultured Aquabacterium sp.
ACCCAGAGCATGGTGTCGATCTTCTTGCGCAGCAGCTTCATGATCACGATCTGCAGCACGGAGATGGCGGCCACGGCCACGGTGGCCAGCAGCATGGGTGCCTCCTTGGCACCGACCACGCCCCCCGCCACCATGAAGCCCAGATGCTGGGTCAGCCATTGGCCGGCCAACTCCTTGTTCCCGTCGCCCCATTTGAAGACGGCGAAGAACAGGATGATGGGAAGGAAATCCAGCAGCAGTTTCATGGTGTCGGGCGTGGCACGCGGCGCGTGGAAGGAATCAGCGAGGCTTGAAGTCTATCGCGGCAGAGTTGATGCAGAAGCGCTCGCCCGTGGGCTCGGGCCCATCCGGGAAAACGTGGCCCAGGTGGGCGCCGCAATCCTGGCAGCGCACTTCCACACGGATCATGCCGTGGCTGCGGTCTTCGACGCGCTCGATGATCTCGCCTCGAATGGGTTCGAAATAGCTGGGCCAGCCGCAGCCGGAATCGAACTTGGTGCCCGAGTCGAACAGCGGCGCGCCGCAGCAGACGCAGCGGTAGATGCCGTCGGCATCGTGGTCCCAGTACTTGCCGGTGAAGGCATGTTCGGTGGCCGCGTGCCGCGTGACCTGGTACTGCATGGGATCCAGTTGCTCGCGCCACTGGGCGTCGGTTTTCTTGACCTTGTAGTCGTTGCTCATGATGAACAGGAAACCTCGATGGCGTTGGCCCATTCGGGCGGGAAGTCGGCATCCCGATGGTGCTCGGGCTGCTCGGTGAAGGGGTTCAACAGCACGCGGTGCAGGCGGCGCACCTCGCTGAAATCGCCGGCCTGCGCGGCTTGGATGGCGCCCTCGGCCAGATGGTTCCGCAGCACCACCCAGGGGTTGATGGCGTCCATCCCGGCGCGGCGGGCGGCACGGTTCTCCGTGTTGGCCTGTGCGCCATCGGCGGCCAGGCGCTCGTTGTAGCGCCCGGCCCAGGCGTCGAAGGCGGTGCGGTCCAGGAACAGATCGCGCACCGGGGCGTTCTCGGGCGCATCGACCGGCAGGTCAGCGCGCCAGGCGCCCAGGCGGCGGAAGGTGATGCTGAAGTCGGCGCGCTGGCGGGCCATCAGCGACAGCCAGTCCTGAATCAGCGAGATGTCTTGGGATTGCGCCCCCTGCAGGCCCAGCTTGGCGCGCCAGCGGGCGGTCATCTGTTCGGCGTAGCGTGTTTCGTAGGCCTTGAGCGCGTCCAGGATGCGCTCCTGCCCGTCGCTGCCCTGCTCCGCCGCATCGGGCACCAGTGCGGCCAGGGCCTGGGCCAGCGCGCCCACGTTCCAGAAGCCCACATCGGGCTGAGCGCGCCAGCGGTAGCGGCCAGCGTGGTCCGAGTGGTTGCAGATGTGATCCGGATCGAAGCCGTCGAGGAAGCCGTAGGGGCCGTAGTCGATCGTCAGTCCCAGTATGGACATGTTGTCTGTGTTCATCACGCCATGGCAGAAGCCCACGGCCTGCCACTGCGCCATCAGGTCGGCGGTGGCGAGGGCCGCGTGGCGCAGCAAGGCGATGGCACGCTCAGCCGGTTGCTCGCTGGCGCGCGGCAGGTGGGCCAGATCCGGCAGATGGTGATCGATGACGAAATCGACCAATTCGGCCAGGGCCTGCACATGGCCTGGCTGCCCGCTGTGGGCGAAGTGCTCGAAGTGCCCGAAGCGGATGAAGCTGGGCGCCACGCGCGTGACCACGGCCGCCGTTTCAGGCGTTTCGCGGTAGACGGGATGCGGGGAGGCGGTCAGGCACAAGGCCCGGCTGGTGGGAATACCCAGCGCGTGCATGGCCTCGCTGCACAAAAACTCGCGAATCGATGAACGCAGCACGGCACGGCCGTCGCCCCGACGAGAATACGGCGTCATGCCGGCGCCCTTGAGCTGGAGCTCGCGCGGGCCAACAGGTGTGTCGATCTCGCCCAGGAGCAAGGCACGGCCATCACCCAACTGGCCGGCCCACACGCCGAACTGGTGCCCGCTGTAGACGGTGGACATGGGGCGCATGCCCGGCCATACGGCGTTGCCCGTGAACACCTTGAGCGCCTGGGGCCAGGCCTGCCACCAGTCGTCGGGCCAGCCCAACTCCCGCGCGGCACTGTCGCTGGTGTCCACCCATTGCGGATCAGGCAGGGGCTGGCCCTGCTGCTCGGTGCCCAGAGGCACCCGTAGATCTGAATCGGACAGGCGCTGGCTCAGCACCGCATAACGGTTGAGCCACGCATCAAGGGGGGGTAGAGACATGGATATCCAGGGAACCAGACTGTGAAACCGGCGTCAGAGCGCGGGCAGGCGACATCGCACCCCGCATGCTGACACAGCCCGGACCGCCCTGCGGCGCCCGAGGCCTTGCCCCCGCGTTCCGGCGGGCAGGTGTGTCAGAACCCGTGGGTAAGATGCTCGCATTCCCCCATATGACGCCAGACTGGACAAATACAACGTGGATACCGTGCTGTTGATCAAGGCCGCCCTGATGGGCATCGTGGAGGGCCTGACCGAATTCCTTCCCATCTCGAGCACCGGACACCTGATCCTGGCAGGCACCTTGATGGGCTTCGGGCAGGACGTCGGCGCCAACAAGGCCAAGGTCTTCGACATTGCGATCCAGACCGGCGCCATCTTCGCGGTGGTGCTGGTGTACTGGCAGCGGCTGGTGGACACGGCCCGGGGCATCGGCAGCGAGCCGCGCGCGCAGCGCTTTGCACTCAACGTGGTGGTGGGCTTTCTGCCCGCCGTGGTGATGGGCCTGCTGCTGGGCAAGGCCATCAAGGAGAACCTGTTCACCCCACAGGTGGTGGCCACCACCTTCATCATCGGCGGCTTCATCATCCTGTGGGCCGAGCGCCGCCCCGCTGCGCGTGCCACCCCGCGCGTGGCCACGGTGGACGACATGAGCGTGCGCGATGCGCTGATGGTGGGCCTGCTGCAATGCCTGGCCCTGGTGCCCGGCACCAGCCGATCGGGCGCCAGCATCATCGGCGGCATGGTGTGGGGCCTGTCGCGCAAAGCAGCCACGGATTTCAGCTTCTTTCTGGGCATTCCCACGCTGATGGGCGCCGGCGCCTACAGTCTCTACAAGGAACGGCACCTGCTGTCGATGGCCGACCTGCCGCTGTTCCTGACCGGCCTGGTCTTCGCGTTCCTGTCGGCCTGGGTGTGTGTGCGCTGGCTGCTGCGTTATGTGTCCAGCCATGATTTCGTGCCCTTTGCCTGGTACCGCATCGTGTTCGGCGTGATCGTGCTGGCCACCTGGCACTTCGGGCTGGTGAACTGGTCGGAGTGAGCGCGACAATGGCGGGATGACCGCCCCATGGAATGACCGCTTGAGCCCTGCTGATACGGCTGCGCCCGCCTTGTCACTGCGGCAGCAGGCGCTCGATGCGCTGTTGCAGCCCGAGCCTGCCGCCAAGGCCGATGCCGCGCGGGCGCTGCAGGCCCAGGCGCTGGCATACCCAGCCTGGGCAGCTGAAGGCGGCAGCGACGGGTGCTTGCCTCTCAATGAATCGCAGCAGTCCGCCCTGCCCGGCCGCCCCTTGAAGCCATCGCTCGTTCCCGCCAAGGACGTGCCCACGCGCTCACCCTTCACGCTCGAAGGCCGCGCGGCCTTGCTGCATGCCATCTGCCACATCGAGTTCAACGCCATCAACCTGGCACTGGATGCCGTGTGGCGCTTCGATGGCATGCCTGCAGACTTCTACACGGACTGGCTGAAAGTGGCGGCCGAAGAGGCCCTGCACTTCACCCTGTTGCGCGAACACCTGCAAGGTCTTGGGCACGACTACGGTGATTTCGATGCGCACAACGGCCTGTGGGCCATGTGCGAACGCACCGCCCACGACATCCTGGCACGCATGGCGCTGGTGCCACGCACCCTGGAGGCGCGCGGACTGGATGCCACGCCGCCCATCCAGGCCAAGCTGCGCAAGGCCGGCGATGAGGCTGCGGTCGGCATCCTGGACATCATCCTGCGCGACGAGGTGGGGCACGTGGCCATCGGCAACCGGTGGTTCCACCATCTGTGCCGGCAACGCGGGCTGGATCCGGTGCTTGTCTACCCTGAATTGGTGACCCGCTACGAGGCGCCCCGGCTCAAACCCCCTTACAACATGGAGGCTCGGCTGAAAGCCGGCTTCACCGACGCTGAAATGCGCTTTCTTCTTGGCGAGGACCACTGAAGGAGCGTGGCCCGCCAGATGGCTCAGCCACCGCGTGGGTGGTGCGCCTGGTGCAATTGCTTGAGCCGTTCACGCGCCACGTGCGTGTAGATCTGCGTGGTGGAAATGTCCGCATGGCCCAGCAGCATCTGCACCACGCGCAGGTC
>CALAKR010000164.1 GCA_937923225.1 uncultured Aquabacterium sp.
GTGCCAGCGCCGCCGGCGCCCTGTCCTTGGCCGTGGCGTCGCTGAGTGCCAGCGCAGGCCTCATTGACAAAGTCTTGGGACGACCTGACCTTTCCGAGCCGTTGCCGCCAGAAAAGGCTTTCCGAATCAAGGTGGAGGCCATCGATGGCAAGACGGTCATCGCAACTCTCACGCCTGCGCCTGAACACTACCTATACCGCAAGACGGTGCGGTTTGCGGCCAAGGACGCAAAAGGCGTACGGCTGGCAGGCATGGTGCTGCCCAACGGCACCAAGAAGTAGGATCCGTTTTTCGGCGAGACGGAGGTCTATACACAGCCGGTACAGGTCACGCTGCCGCTGGAACGCGCCGCCGGTGTCCCGGCCTCTCTTTCTGTGGTGGTGTTCTACCAAGGGTGCAATGGGCGCCTTGGCGTCTGCTACCCGCCATCCCAGGCGGAGTTTCCGATCCGACTGCCGTGAACGCTCTGCAGGGTCGCGGGTTCGACTTCACCCGGCACCACCCCGCCTACGGCAAGTCCAGTCCTTCGGGGATCGGCGGTACGGCGGTTCGGTCGGCGCAAACGATGCGTGCAGCGCGCAAGGGCGCTGGGCGCACGCCGAACGTGGCAACAAAGGTGCGGGTCAGATGGGCACTGTCGGCAAAGCCCGCCAGGTGCGCCGCCTCGGTCAGCGTCGCACCGCCGGCGAGGACGCGCACGCCGCGTTGCAGACGCAGCCAGCGCACATAAGCGCGGAACGGCAAACCAGCGACGCTCGCGAACCAATGCATGAAGCGCGAGGATGACAGCCCCACCGCTGCGGCCGCGTCCTCAACCCGCACACGCCCGTCGAGTGCGTGGTCCAGCCAGTCGAGAAGTGATGCCCAGCGTGGATCGTCAGCACGACGGTGGGGACGGTCTTGCGAAGTTGACAGTCCCAGGTCCTGCATCCACGGTTGCAGGTGGCCTTCCAGCAGGGCCGCCTGGACCGCGGTCAGCGGCACCGCTGATGTCGGCTTGCTTGTCCTGACGCCCGCGATGGCCGGATCCAGGAACACCATCCGCGCCTCCTCGGAGGCCACAAGGCGATGGGGCGCGCCGGCAGGCAGGAAGTGGCCCGGGGCCCTCAGCACGCCCCAAGCCCCTTCAAGGGTGAGGTCGCCTTCGGGACACCAAGCCAGCTGCGCTGCCTGATGCCGGTGGGGCCGGCCAGGTTCCACCGGGCCGACGTAAACAGCCCATCCGTGGCCGATGGTCAACAACGGCCGTCCGGCCGCTTCAAGCTCAGCCATTCACCTCGCTAACGCGCCTTCGGCCGAACAACTCGTGGAACACCATCAAGGCCGCACCGACGGTGATGCCGATGTCGGCCACATTGAACGCAGGCCAGTGGTGAGCCCCCCAGTGAAAGTCGATCCAGTCGACCACGGCACCGCGGCCGATCCGATCGAACATGTTCGCCAGAGCCCCGCCCAAGATGAGACCGAAGGCCATGCGCTCCGGCCGGGAACTGCCGGGACGCCGCATCAGGACCGCCAGAAACACCGATGCCGCCAGCGCGATCGCGATGAAAAAGAAGCGCTGCCACCCGCCCGCGTCATGCAAGAAGCTGAAGGCCGCACCGCGATTCAGCACATGGACGATGTTGAGGATGGGCAGCCACTCGTGCCGGGCTCCGTACTCGACCCAGGCGACGATAGCGGCCTTGGTCGCTACGTCAGCGGCAAGCACGCTGGCCGCAAGCCCGAAACCGAGGCGTGCCCCGCGGTCAGCGGCCATGGCTTTGGTCGTCGGACGCTGAGCCGCCCAATAGGCGCAGCCCATTGAACACCACCGCCAAGCTCGCTCCCATGTCCGCGAGGATGGCTAGCCACAGGCTGGCGTGGCCGGTGAAGGCCAGCACCATGAACACGGCCTTGGTGCCGATCGCGAACGCGATGTTGGCCTTCAGCACGCCACCCACCCGACGAGACAGCGCGATGAACTCAGGCAGCTTACGCAGGTCGTCCTGCATCAAGGCGACGTCGGCGGTCTCGATGGCGGTGTCCGTGCCCGCTGCCCCCATCGCAAAGCCGATGTTGGACTTCGCCAGCGCAGGCGCATCGTTGACACCGTCGCCCACCATGCCGACCGGCCCTTTCGCCGCAAGCTTTTCTATCGCCTCCAGCTTGTCGTGCGGCAGCAAGTCGCCACGAGCGTCGGTGATGCCGACCTGGGCAGCCACCGCTTGCGCCGTCTTGCGGTTGTCGCCGGTGAGCATCACTGGCTCGACACCCAGCCGCTTCAGCTCGGCCACCGCCTGCTTGCTGCTATCGCGCACGGTGTCGGCCACCGCGAGGACGGCCAGTGCCTGCTTGTCGGTTGCCAGCACCACTGCGGTCTTTGCCTGACCTTCGAGTTCTTCAAGCAGCGCGCGCACCCGCTCCGTCAGCACGCCCAGTTCGCTGGCCAGGCGTTGATTGCCGATGTAGTAGGTCTGCCCGTCGATGTCGCCCTTGACGCCGCGGCCGGCCAAAGCCTCGAAGTGCTGCACGCTCGCGTGCGGCCGGTCGCCGTAGCCGTCCACGATAGCGGTGGCCACCGGGTGCTCCGACAAGGCATCCAGGCTTGCGGCCAGCCGCAAGACCTCGGGCTGCGGCACGGAGGCCAGCGCAACTGTGTCGGTCAGCGCTGGACGGCCATGGGTCAGCGTCCCGGTCTTGTCGAGCGCGACCGCGCGCAGCAGGCGGCCCTGTTCGAGGTACAGGCCGCCCTTGACCAGGATGCCACGGCGCGCGGCGGCGGCCAAGCCGCTGACAACGGTGACCGGTGTCGAGATCACCAGGGCACAGGGACATGCGATGACCAGCATCACGAGTGCCTTGTAGCCCCAGTCAAACCAGGCGCCGCCGAACAACAGCGGCGGGATCACCGCGATGGCGATCGCCAGTGCAAAAACCACCGGGGTATAGATGCTGGCGAAGCGATCGACAAACCGCTGCGTCGGTGCCCGCTGGCCTTGCGCTTCCTGCACCGAACGGGCAATCCGGTCGAGGGTGGTCTCTCCCTTGCGCGAGCGCACCTCGAACTCCAGCGTGCCGCGCTCGTTGATCGTGCCGGCGAATACCGTGTCGCCCGGTTTCTTTTCCACCGGCATGCTCTCGCCGGTGATGGGTGCCTGGTTGACGGCCGAGGCACCCGCCGCGACCACGCCATCCAGCGCGATCCGCTCGCCGGGGCGCACGCGGACTTGGGCGCCCAGCTCGACCGTTTCCGCCTTCACTTCTTCCCAGCGGCCATCGGGCTGTTTGACAAGGGCTGTCTCCGGCGCCAAGTCCATCAGCTTGCGGATCGCGTTGCGCGCGCGGTCCAAGCTCAGCGCTTCGATCATCTCCGCGATGCCGAACAACCAGATGACCACGGCCGCCTCTGGCCACTGGCCGATGAGCGCGGCGCCGATGACGGCGATCGTCATCAGCAAATTCATGTTCAACGACAGGGTGCGCAACGCGATCCAGCCCTTCTTGAGGGTGTCGGTGCCGCCCAGCGCAATCGCCGCCAACGACGCGGCGACAACCGGAATGGAAGACTCCTCCCAGCCGGAGAAAGCCATGACTTCGGCGCCGAGCGCCAGCGCACCCGCAGCCGCCATACGCAGCCACTGGGTCTTCGAAATCCCGCTGCCGAACTCACGGGTGACCGCCGGTGCCGGCTGGCTGCTGTCTTGCAGCAGCGGCGACATCCCCAAGCGCTCGATCGCGGCGGTGATCGTGGCCACGTCCTGCAGCGAGTGGTGAACGGTCAGTTTCCGGCTCATCAGGTCGAACTGCAGCGCGTCCACGCCAGGCATGCCCTCCAAGGCCTTGCGCAGCAGCACCTCCTCGGTGGGGCAATCCATTTTTTCGATCAGGTAAATGACCTGTCCCTTCGCGCTTGGGCCCGCCTCGCGCTCCACCGTGGCGTTCATGCCGATCTCGCTCAGCGCCGCAAGCACGGGCGCCGGGTCTGCCAGGCGGTGCACCACCGCCAGACGCCGGCTCATCAGGTCGAAGTCCAGCCTGTCGATGCCATCCACCTTGCCCAGGCGCTTGCGAATCAGCGCCTCCTCGGTCGGGCAGTCCATGTTCGTGATCAGGAACTGCGTGGTGTTGCCGGTGGCCGCTCGTGTGCTTTCAGACGCAGCTTGGGTTGCGGGTGGAGCGGCCGGCTTGCCACACGGGCCGCAACTGGGACCCGTGTCGCAGTCCGGCACTGCGTGTTCCGGGAGATCGCCGAGGCGGGCGTGCATGCCGATCGCATGCAGCTGCTGCAGCAGCGAGTCCGCGGACGGCAGCGTGTGCGCCACGGACAGCCGCCGTGCCTTCAGGTCGAACTCCAGCGAGTTCACCCCAGCGAGCGGCTGGAGGCGAGCCCGGATCGCCGCTTCTTCGTTGCGGCAATCCATGTTCGAGATGGTGAATACGTCCGTCTTCGCGCCGCTCGTACTGCCACAACTTGACGAACACGCCGAGCCGCAGGTGCCATCGCTTGCTGAGGCGGGCTCAGGTTCAAGCGCGGCTTTCATGCCGATCTCGGCCAAGGCCTGCAGCAGGGGCGCAGGCGTGTCGAACGCGTGCACCACCGTGAGACGGCGATTGGGCAGGTCAAAGGACAGCGATCGGATCAATCGAAGCTGCGCCAACCGGGCGCGGACGGCCGCCTCTTCGTTGCGGCAATCCATGTTGGGGATGCTGAAGACGGTCGTCTTGTCGTTGCTCAGCACGGCTTCGCCGGCACCCCCGGAATCAACTTGGTCGGTCTTCATCATGTGCCTTCGGTTCTAGCGAGATTAAATACCCTGGAGCGGGTGCAGGGTCAAGTGGCCGCGGAGCGGGCCTTTTTACCCGCCTCGGCCGCCTCAGACAGGATTTCCCGGCCGCCATTGGCCGCGATCGCCGCCACCACCAAGCCCAGCACCAAGTCCGGCAGGTTCGATCCCCACCACATCACCAGCGCCCCGGACAGCACGATGGCGAGGTTCACGATCGAGTCGTTGCTGGTGAAGATCGCCGAGGCCTTGAAGTTCACGTCCTCCCCCTGGTGGCGCTTCAGCAAGCGCAGGCAGATGATGTTCAAGGCCGCGTTGACGGCCGCCATCACCATCATCGCGGGACCCACGGGCGGCTCGCCACCAAAGAACCGACGCAGCACTTCGACCAGCAGCATCACCGCCAGTCCGATCAACAGCCAGCCAGACAGCCGGGCGGCACGGACTTTGATCGCCGGCGCTCGGCCGACTGCATAAAGGCTGACCCCATACACCGACGCGTCAGCCAGGTTGTCCAAGGCGGCGCCGATCAGCGCGGTCGAGGAGGCCCAAATCCCCACGCCGACGCCGGCCAGGCACTGGATGAGGTTGATCAGCAGGACCAGCAGCAGGATCCGGCGGTCGTCCGCCTGGCTGGCGTCGAGGTGTTGTGCTTCGTCGTCGGCGCAGTTGTCGCTCATCGGTGTTCCTTGTTCCAGCTGCCCGCCAAGGGTCAGCGCTGACGGTCGACATTACAAACCCTGTACCGGGTAAAGAGTCAAGCGCGACCGACAGCAGGTTTGTTCAAGCGCCGTCCTGCTGTCTTGGGAACACTGGCCTCGTCAGATTCATGGAGTTGCAATGGCTGCACGCTCAATTGTTCGGTATGGTGCATATCCCGTCCTGATGGCCGCCGTGATTCTCGGCGTGGCGCCCGCGCCCTGGCGGGACGTCCCGCTCGCCTGGCTCGCCGGCCTGGTGATAGCCGGGCTCACCGCGGTCGCGCTGCTGGAGCGCTGGTTTCCGTTCGACCCAAGGTGGCGGCAACTCGATCGAGACTTCCCGGCCGACGTGATTCACGCGGTGATCAACTTGGTGGTCATGCACAGCGCCGTGCTGGGCTTTGTCGTGTTGCGCAACTGGGTCGGCTGGCAGGGGATGTGGTGGCCGAACGACTGGCCCTATTTGGCGCAGGTGTTCATGGCCGGTCTGCCGCTGGACCTGTCGCTGTATGCCGTTCACCGACTGAGCCACCGCTATGGCTTTCTCTGGCGGTTGCACAGCATCCACCATTCCTCGCGCCGCCTCTACTGGCTCAACGGAGAACGGCGGCACCCATTGCATGCGGCGCTGATGGCCGGGCCAGGTCTGGTCGTCCTCGGCGTGCTGGGCGCGCCCGCCGAAGTGGTGGGTGGGTGGTTCGCGATCCTCGCCGTTCACCTGGCGTTCCAGCACTCGAATTTCGACTACAGGGCGGGACCGCTGCGTTACCTGCTAGGGGTCGCTGAGCTGCATCGCTGGCACCACCGTGAGCGCTTTGAGGATGCCCAGGTGAACTTCGGCGAGTTCTGGCTGATCTGGGACCACTGCTTCGGTACTTTTTATCAACCTCGATCACCCCTGGGTGCAATCGGCATCGAGGGGAACCCGGTCCCGCATCGGTACGGTGAACAATTGGTCTACCCGTTCCGTGCGGACGCTTGAACTTGGAGCCCGTCACATGCCGTCTTTTAGCCACACGATTCGGCCTCACGTCGATGCGGAGCTGGGAAGCGCCTGGCGCATGCTTCGAAACGGCGACCGGCATGGCAGCTTCCGTCATCTCGAGCGGGCGCATGTTCTGGGGCAGCCATCGACGGCTCAGCACGTCCGCGTCCACGTCCACATGCTCGCGTGGGCGCTGCGCACGCGCAGCACGAGAGAGGTCGCCGGACAGTTGCTCCGGATCGTCGGTGCTGCGACGAAGACGCCGTTCGGTCTGATTCCGACGGGCAATACCGGTGGGGCCAATGTCAGCCCGATCAAGCCGATGCCCGTTCCGGAGGATCTGGCGCAAACCATCGACGCCGCACAGCGCAGTGGACAGTAGCGCAATCCAGTAGACGCTCACGCTTAGCGGGGGCTATTCAGGGGCCTTGACTCTGTACCTGCTACAGGTTCAAGAATCGCTGTTCGCCTTCCACTTCATACGCTTCAAAGCATGGACCGCCGCCAGTTCTCCAAAGTTGCACTTGTCTCGCTTGCAGCCGCACCGGGCTTTGCCACGGCGCAGGAACGGCCTGTTGAGGGAAAGCACTACGCCGCCGTCTCCCCGCGGCAGCCCACACGTGACCCCAAGCAAGTGGAGGTGCTGGAGTTTTTCGCCTATGGCTGCTCACATTGCAATGCATTCGAGCCGACCGTGGATGCGTGGCAGAAGCGCTTGCCGTCCGACGTGCTGTTCCGCCGGATTCCAGTCGCGTTTCGAGAGGTGCCGTTCGTCATGCACCAAAAGCTGTTCTTCGCCATCGAGACCCTCGGACTGGTCGAGCAGTTGCACCGGAAGGTCTTCACCGCCATCCACGCCGAGCGGCAGCGGCTGGAAAAGCCAGAGGAGATTGGGGAGTTCGTGGCAAAGCACGGGATCGACCGCAGCCGCTTCTTGGACACCCTCAATTCCTTTGGTGTGGCGGGCAAAGCCAAGCAGGCGTCGGCATTGGCAGGGGGATACAAGATCGAAGGGACACCGTCGATCGGCGTTGACGGGCGTTGGCTCACCTCCGGCTCGATGGCCGGGTCCAACGAGCGGTCGTTGGCGGTGGCCGAGTTCTTGATTGGCGAAGCTAAAAGGCGGATCTAGTGACCTGTAACGATTGAATCGGGAGTGATTCGTCTCGTCGGATCAAAGTACTTCCACTTCACCGGCTTGGGTTGCTTGTTGTAGTGACGGATGTATTTCATCAGCTTGCGTTTGAGGTCTGTCACGGAGGTGAAGAC
>CALAKR010000165.1 GCA_937923225.1 uncultured Aquabacterium sp.
GGGTCATGCTGATGTCGATGTGGCAGCCCTGGCCGGTGCGCTGCACTTGCCAGAGCGCGGCCAGCAAGGCCACGCAGGCCATGGAGCTGCCGCCGGCCAGGTCACCCCACTGGATGTTGGACAGGGTGAGGCTGCCATCGGGCCCGCGCATCTGATCCAGCGCACCGGACATGGCCATGAAGTTCATGTCGTGGCCGGCCTTCTGTGCCCAGGGGCCGGCCTGCCCGTAGCCGGTGATGGAGCACACCACCAGCTTGGGGTTCAGGGCCTTGAGGCTGTCGATGTCCAGGCCCATGGCCGCCATCACGCCGGGGCGGAAACCCTCCACCAGCACGTCGGCATCCTGGATCCACACGCGCAGCCGGTCCTTGTCGGCCCGCTGCTTGAAGTCGATCGTGCGGACATCCTTGCCCGGGTTCAGCGCCGCGTACAGCGGCGGCAGGCCCCGGGCCGGATCGCCCTCGGGCGGCTCGACCTTGATGACCGTGGCGCCCAGGTCGGCCAGGATGCGCGTGGCGAAAGGCCCCGGCAGGTTGCGCGTGAGATCGACCACGCGCAGCCCCGCCAGGGGGCTCGCCGCAGAAGGCGTGACAGCGCTCATGCCTTTACACCGTGTCAGCGAAACGACCACCTTCGGCGGCCAGCTTCACCACGATGGCGGCCGGCTCGAAGCGCGAACCGTACTTGGCGGCCAGTTCACGCGCCCGCTCGACGAACTTCGCCGGGCCCACCGCGTTGATGAACTGCAGCGCGCCGCCCTGGTTGGGCGCGAAGCCCCAGCCGAAGATCGAGCCGATGTTGGTGTCGGCCACCGAGCGCACCACCTTCTCCTCAAAGCAACGCGCGGCTTCGTTGGCCTGGGCGTAGAGCAGACGGTCCACGAGCTCCTGCTGCGCGGGCTGCTCGGCCTTGGGCGGGTACACCTCCAGCAGACCGGGCCACAGGCTCTTTTCCTTGCCAGCGTAGTCATAGAAGCCCTGGTTGGCCTTCTTGCCGATGCGCTTGTGCTCGCCGCCCACCTTCTGCACCACGGCGAAGCCCGGGTGCACCGGCAGCGTGATGCCTTCGGCTTCCAGATCCTTGCGGGTGGTCTCGGCGATGTAGAGCGACAGGCTCAGCGACACCTCATCCTGCAGTGCCAGCGGCGGCATCGGCATGCCGGCCTTCAGGCCGGCGACCTCGATGGAACGGGGGTGCACGCCCTCGCCCAGCATGGCCATGCCTTCCATGATGTAGGTCGTGAACACGCGGGAGGTGTAGAAGCCGCGCTTGTCGTTGACCACGATGGGCGTCTTGCCGATCTGCAGCACGTAGTCGAAGCCACGGGCCAGGGTCTCGTCGCTGGTGTCCTTGCCGACGATGATCTCGACCAGGGGCATCTTGTCCACCGGCGAGAAGAAATGCAGGCCGATGAAGTTCTGCGGGCGGCTGCTGGCCTGGGCCAGGCCGGTGATCGGCAGCGTGGACGTGTTGGAAGCGTACACGGCGCTGGCCGGGATCACGGCCTCGGTCTGCTTGGTGCACTCGGCCTTGATGGCGCGGTCCTCAAACACGGCCTCGATCACCAGGTCGCAGCCTTCCAGGTCGGCGTAGCTGGTCGTGGTCTTGATGCGGGCCAGCAGCGCGTCACGCTTGTCCGGCGTGCTGCGGCCACGGGCCACGGCCTTGTCCAGCAGGCCCTGCGAGTAAGCCTTGCCCTTGTCGGCGTTCTCGATCGTGGTGTCCAGCAGCACGACGTCGATGCCCACCTTGGCGGACACGTAGGCGATGCCCGCGCCCATCATGCCGGCGCCCAGGATGCCCAGCTTCTTGACCTTGCTCTCGGCCGGGCCCTTGGGACGCGACTGGCCCTTCTTGATGGCGTTGAGCTGGTGCCACAGCGTGCCGATCATGTTCTTGCTGGTCTGCGAGACCACGCAGGCCGCGAAGTAGCGCGATTCCACCTGCGAAGCGGCGTCGAAATCCAGCAGGCAGCCTTCGAACAGGCAGCTCATGATGTGGGTGATGGCCGGGTAGTTGCCGTGCGCCTTGGCGTTAGCCATCGAAGGCGCAATCGCCAGCACCTGCACCACGGCCGGGCTCTTGCTGTCGCCACCGGGGATGCGGAAGCCCTTGGTGTCCCACGGCGCGGCGGCCTTGGGATTGGCCTTGCACCAGGCACGGGCCTTCGCCAGCAACTCGTCGCGGTTGGCGGCCAGCTCGGTCACCAGGCCCATCTCCTTGGCCTTGGCGGCGGTGAGTTCCTTGCCCTGGGTGATCAGATCCATGGCTTTCTGGATGCCGATCAGGCGCGGCACGCGCTGGGTGCCGCCACCGCCGGGCAGCAGGCCCAGCTTCACTTCGGGCAGGCCCAGCTTGAGCTTCGGGTCGTCGATGGCGATGCGGGCGTGGCAGGCCAGCGCCAGCTCCAGGCCGCCGCCCAGGGCCGTGCCGTTGAGCGCGGCCACCACGGGCTTGCCGCTCTTTTCCATGCGGCGCAGCATGCCCTTGAGGTCTTCGCAGAGCTTGTAGGCCTCTTCGGCCGAGGTGATCTGCGTGAGTTGGTCGATGTCGGCGCCGACGATGAAGGTCGGCTTGCCCGAGGTGATCACCAGGCCCTTGAGGTTGGCGTCCGTTTCCAGCTGCTGCACCAGGCCGGCGAAGGGCTCGACCAGCGTCGGGTTGAGCACGTTCATCGCCCGGCCGGGCATGTCGATGGTGACGAGGCCGATGCCGTCCGCATCGATGTCGAAGGTGAAGGCTTGTGCTTGTGTCATGTCGTGGCCCTCGGGATCAGACGCGTTCGATGATGGTGGCGATGCCCATGCCGGCACCGATGCACAGGGTGGCCAGCGCGGTGGCCTTGCCGGAGCGCTCCAGCTCGTCCAGGGCCGTGCCCAGGATGATGGCGCCCGTGGCACCCAGCGGGTGGCCCAGCGCGATCGCGCCGCCGTTGACGTTGACGCGGTCCAGCGGCACGTTCAGGTCACGCGCCGTCTTCATCGGCACGGTGGCGAAGGCTTCGTTGATCTCCCACAGGTCGATGTCGCCCGGGGTCATGCCCAGCTTGTTGAGCGCCTTGCGGCAGGCCGGCGTCGGGCCGGTCAGCATGATGGTGGGCTCGGAGCCGATCACCGAGCACATGCGCACCTTGGCACGAGGCTTGAGGCCCGCCTTGATGCCGGCTTCCTTGCTGCCCAGCAGGATCAGCGCGGCGCCGTCCACGATGCCCGACGAGTTGCCGGCGTGGTGGCTGTGGGTCACCTTCTCGATGGTGGTGTACTTGTCGAGCGCGGTGGCGTCGAAGCCCATGGTGCCCATCATCTCGAACGAGGGCATCAGCTTGGCCAGCGTCTCGGGCGTGGTGCCGGCGCGCACGGTCTCGTCGCGGCCCAGCATCAGCAGGCCGTTCAGGTCCTTCACGGGCACGATGGACTTGTCGAAGCGGCCTTCGGCCTGGGCCTGGGCCGCGCGGCGGTGCGATTCGCTGGCGTAGCTGTCCAGGTCATGGCGCGAGAAGCCTTCGAGCGAGGCGATCAGGTCGGCGCTGATGCCCTGGGGCACGAAGGCCGTGCCGCTGTTGATGCGCGGGTCCATCACCCAGGCGCCGCCGTCGCTGCCCATGGGCCAGCGGCTCATGGATTCGACGCCACCGGCCACGATCATGTGTTCCATGCCCGAGCCGATGCGTTGCGCGGCCTGGTTCACGGCCTCCAGGCCCGAAGCACAGAAGCGCGACAGCGTCACGCCGGCCACGCGCTGATCCCAGCCCGAATCGAGGATGGCGGTGCGGGCGATGTCGGCGCCCTGCTCGCCCACGGGCGTCACGCAGCCCAGCACCAGGTCGTCGACCAGCGAGGTGTCCAGGCTGTTGCGTTGCTGCAAGGCGCGCAGCAGCGTGCTCAGCAGCCACACGGGCGTGGCCTGGTGCAGGCTGCCGTCTTTCTTGCCCTTGCCGCGCGGCGTGCGCACGGCGTCAAAGATATAGGCTTCGGTCATGAAGAGCTCCTTGGCTCAATTGAATTCGTTGACGTGATCGGTGGTTCGGGCGGATGCGACCGCCCAGGCGAGCGGGGATGAGCCTGCGTTGAGAAGCGCAGCCGTACTGGGGTACGGCGAGCATCGCCAACGCGGGATCGCCCCGCGCAGCCGGCGGGCGCACCGCCTTACAGGAAACGCGATGCGAGTTCCTTCATGATTTCGTTGGTGCCGCCATAGATGCGCTGCACGCGCGAATCGGCCCACAGGCGGGCGATCGGGTATTCCTTCATGTAGCCGTAGCCACCGAAGAGCTGCAGGCATTCGTCGATCAGCTTGCACTGGTTGTCGGTCACCCAGTACTTGATCAGCGCGGCGCGGTCCACGCCCAGCTTGCCTTGCAGGTGCGACACCATGGCCGCATCGACCAGGGCGCGCGAGGCCAGCAGCAGGGCCTGGCATTCGGCCAGCTTGAAGCGCGTGTTCTGGAACTGGAAGATGGGCTTGCCGAAGGCCTTGCGCTCCTTCGTGTATTCCAGCGTGACCTTCATGGCCAGCTCCATCGCGGCAATGCCGGCCAGCGCGACCAGCATGCGCTCCTGCGGCAGCTGCTCCATCAACTGGAAGAAGCCCATGCCTTCATTGCCACCGATCAGGTTCGACGCGGGCACGACCACGTCGTCGAAGAACAGCTCGGAGGTGTCCTGCGCGTCCATGCCGATCTTGTCGAGGTTGCGGCCACGGCGGAAGCCCGGCGCTTCGTCGGTCTCGACCACGAACAGCGAGATGCCCTGGGCGCCCTTGTCCTTGTCGGTCTTGGCGACCACGATCACCAGGTTGGCCAGCTGGCCGTTGGTGATGAAAGTCTTGCTGCCGTTGATCTTGTAGGTGTCGCCTTCCTTGGCGGCCAGGGTGCGCACGCCCTGCAGGTCGGAGCCGGTGCCGGGTTCGGTCATGGCGATGGCGCCGACCAGCTCGCCCGTGGCCAGGCGCGGCAGCCAGCGCTTCTTCTGCTCTTCGGTGCCGTAATGGAAGATGTAGGGCGCGACGATGCCCGAATGCAGCGAGCCGCCGAAGCCTCCGATGCCGGCCTCGCCCTGGGCCAGCACCAGCGCGGCTTCGTGGCCGAAGTCGCCACCGCCGCCGCCGTACTGCTCAGGCGTCGAGGCGCACAGGAAGCCGTTGGCACCGGCATCGCGCCAGGCCTGGTGGTCCATCACGCCGGCGTGGCGCCAGGCTTCGTCCTTGGGGCCCCACTGTTCGGTCATGAAACGCTTGGCCGAGTCGAACACCATCTTGTGTTCGTCGGTCATCCAGGTGGCTTCGAAATTCTGAATCGGCATGGGAATGTCTCTCTCGGTGATCCGTCACAAAAAACCTTGGCAAACACCCGCCGACCTAGGGAAACCACCGGGCGGTAATTTTCATTACCCACCGAATGGCGCCTGGGGTGGGAATCTTGGGCGACACCGGCAGCCGGTTTGTCGCCACTGATTCCTCTGTTGAACGCGTGTTGCGCAGCTTTGCCATGTTGGCAAGAGGCGCCTGACTAAGCAAGCCAAAACGACGCAATCGGTTGACGTATACGTCATTTGGTAAGATCAATTTCCGTTCCGGAAAGACGCCTTGCCTCCTGCCCCGCCCATGACCGAGCCCCACGCGCCCGGCGCCGACGCCAGCCACGAGTCCACCGATCCCAGCGCCAACGATGACCGCCGCGCCATCCTGGCCACCATGCGGCCGGACACGCTCAAGCGCATCGAGAAAGCCGTGCTGGAGCTGTTCTCCAGCCAGGATTTCCACGATGTGAGCCTGCTGGACGTGGCCAAGGCGGCCAACGTGTCGCTGCAGACCATCTACAAGTACTTCGGCAGCAAGGAAGTGCTGGTCTACGCCATGCTCGACGTGATGCTGGGCCGCCTGGCCGAACGCATGATCGACCACCTGCAGGGCATCGACGACGCGCGCGAGCGCCTGCGCAAGACCTGCTGGGTCACGCTGGACTACATGGACAAGCACCCGGCCGTGATGATGCTGCTGTTCACCGCGGTGCCCATCACGCGGCACCGCAACATCCGCATCTACGAAAGCCCCGACCTGATGGGCGCGTTCCTGAGCGTGTTCAAGGACGGGCAGCAGCGTGGCGTGCTCAACGACAAGGTGTCCAGCAAGGTGCTGCTGGACGTGTTCATGGGCATCGTGGGCCGCGTGGTGCTGATGCACATCGTGCGCGGTGAGCAGCGCTCGCTGATCGACCAATTCGACGAGCTGTTCGGCATCCTGTGGCGGGCGATGTCGATGCCCGACTGAGACAAGCTCAGGCTTTGTCGCGCGCCTTGCCGCGCTTGGCGTCCAGCGCCTGCCGGCTCTGCTGGTTGATCAGGCGCAGCTCGTGCAGCGAGGTGTCGATCTCGGCACGCTTGGCCTCCAGGTCGCGGATGGCGGCGTCCGTGGTCTCGATCACGTAGGTGAGCTGCTGCACACGGCCTTCGCCGTGGTCCCCGTACATGTCCAGGTAGGCCTTGATCTCGGACAGCGGCATGCCCAGGTTCTTGGCACGCAGGATGCGCGCGAGCCGGGCTCGGTCGATCTTGGAATACACGCGCGTGCCGTTGAGCCGCCGAGGCATCAGCAGCCCCTTGGTTTCATAGAAACGCAAGGTGCGGGCAGACACATCGAAGGTCTCGCACATCTCGGCGATGCCCATCAGGGCGTCATCGCCCACGGTGTCGGTCAGGTCGGAACGCGTGCTCTTGTCCATGCACGGCATTATCCATCCGCAGACTGTCTGTCATGACCGGGATTTTACTTATGCGTGACATCATTGACGTTAACGTCAACAGTGGCTAGATTCGCGGGCATCGATCACACACAGTGGAACCGCCCCGGATGAGCTACTTCAATGAGACCCACGCCATGGTGCGCGAGACCGCGCGGCGCTTCGTCGAGCAGGAGGTCAGGCCGCACATCGACGCGTGGGAAGAGGCGGGCGGCTTCCCGCGTGAGGTCTACAACAAGGCGGGCGCCCTGGGCCTGCTGGGCATCGGCCACCCCGAGGCCCTGGGCGGCACCGGCGAGCACGACATCTTCATGAAGATCGCCGTGACGGAAGAGCTGATGCGCAGCACCTCCGGCGGTTTCGCAGCCAGCATCGGCTCGCTGGACATCGGCCTGCCGCCCGTGTGGCGCATGGGCTCGCCCGAGCTGCAAAAGCGCATCGTGCCGGCTGTGCTGGCAGGCGAGAAGATCGCCGCGCTGGCCATCACCGAACCCGGTGGCGGCTCCGACGTGGCCAACCTGCGCACCCGCGCCGTGCGCGATGGCGACCACTACGTCGTCAACGGCTCCAAGACCTTCATCACCTCGGGCACGCGGGCTGACTACGTGACCGTGGCCGTGCGCACCGGTGAGGCCGGCTACGCGGGCGTGTCGCTGCTGGTGATCGAAAAGGGCACGCCGGGCTTCTCGGTCGGCCGCGATTTGAAGAAGATGGGCTGGTGGGCCTCGGACACGGCCGAGCTGTTCTTCAGCGACTGCCGCGTGCCGGTGGGCAACCTGATCGGGCCGGAGAACTCGGGCTTTTTGACCATCATGCTGAACTTCCAGACCGAGCGCCTGGCGCTGGCGGTGATGGCCTACATGACGGCCCAGATCGCGCTGGAGGCCTGCCTGGATTACGTCAAGACCCGCGTCACCTTCGGGAAACCCTTGTCCAAACACCAGGTGATCCGGCACAAACTGGCCGAGATGGCCACCAAGGTCGAGATCGCCCGTGAATACACCCTGCACTGCGCGACCCGCATGGCGCGCGGCGAGCAGATTCTCAAGGAGGTGTCCATGGCCAAGAACTTCGCCACCGAAACCTCCGACGCTGTCACTTACGAAGCCGTGCAGATCTTCGGCGGCATGGGCTTCATGCGCGAATCGGTGGTCGAACGCCTGTACCGCGACAACCGCATCCTCTCGATCGGCGGCGGCACGCACGAGATCATGAACGAGATCATCGCCAAGCAGCTGGACCTGTGAGGCCCGCGCAGGCACACGGTTCGCAGGATTACCTTTTCAAATAACCAAAACGACATTCAGTTGACGTTAACGTCAACTTGACCTAAATTCACGCTCACCATGTCCCAACCCACATCCACCCCATCCCCAGGCGCACGTTACGCCAGCGTGCTGCGCCCTGACGTGTTCAAGGGCCAGGTGCACGTCGTCACCGGCGGCGGCAGCGGCATCGGCCGTTGCGTGGCGCATGAACTGGCATCGCTGGGCGCCACCGTCGTCATCACCGGCCGCACGCAGTCCAAGCTGGACGCCACCGCCGCCGAGATCCGCGAAGACGGCGGTCTGGTCGACACGGCCTCCTTCGACATCCGCGACGACGATCAGGTCAAGACGGCCGTCGCTGCCATCGTGGCCAAGCATGGCCGCATCGACGGCCTGGTCAACAACGCGGGCGGCCAGTTCCCGGCGCCGCTGCAGATGATCTCCAAGCGCGGCTTCGAGGCCGTGGTGGCCAACAACCTCACCGGCGGCTTCCTGATGGCGCGCGAGGTGTTCAACCAGACCATGCAGAAGAACGGCGGCGCCATCGTCAACATGGTGGCCGACATGTGGAACGGCATGGCCGGCATGGGCCACTCCGGCGCCGCGCGCGCGGGCATGGTCAATCTGACCAAGACGGCCGCCTACGAATGGGCTTTTGCCAACGTGCGCGTGAACGCTGTGGCGCCGGGCTGGATCGCCTCCAGCGGCATGGACGCCTACGGCCCCGAGATGGCACCACTGCTGCGCAGCCTCAAGGACAACGTGCCCATGAAGCGCATGGGTCTGGAGGCCGAAGTGAGCTCGGTCATCTGCTTCCTGCTGAGCCCTGGCTCGGCCTTCGTCACTGGCATCACCGTGCCCATCGACGGCGGCGCGCCGCTGAACAACGCGCTCTACCCCGTGGCGCCCCACAAGCCGCCCGCCACCTTCGACGGCTTCCACCGCGCGGTGGTGCCCAAGGTGCTCAAGGACCTCTGAACCGACACGCCATGCCAGCCCTGCGTTCTTCCCTCAATCCCAAGTCCGACGCGTTCCGCACCAACGTGGACCGCATGCGCGAGCGCCTGGACCAGGTGCGCTCGCTCGAAGCCCTGGCCCGTGAAGGCTCAGCCTCCAAGCGCGACAAGTTCGACAAGCGCGGCCAGTTGCTGCCACGCGAGCGCGTCGCCCGCCTGCTCGACCGTGATTCCGCCTTCCTCGAGATCAGCACCCTGGCCGGCCTGGGGATGCACGATGACGACGGCAAGAAGAGCGTGCTGGGCGGCGGCACCATCATCGGCATCGGCACCGTGGCCGGCAAGCGCTGCCTGATCTCGGCCAGCGACAGCGCGCTCAAGGGCGGCACCATATCGCCCATGGGCCTGCGCAAGGGCCTGCGTGCGCAAGAGATCGCCCGCGAGAACAAGCTGCCCCTGATCAGCCTGGTCGAGAGCGGCGGCGCCAACCTGATGTACCAGGCCGAGATCTTCGTCGATGGTGGCAAGACCTTCGCCAACCAGGCACGCCTGTCGGCCATGGGCATCCCGCAGGTGGCGGTGGTGCACGGCTCCTCCACGGCCGGCGGCGCCTACCTGCCCGGCCTGTCCGACTACGTGGTGCTGGTGCGCGAACGCTCCAGCATCTACCTGGCTGGCCCGCCCCTGGTGAAGGCCGCCATCGGTGAAGACGCGACGGACGAAGACCTGGGCGGCGCCGAGATGCACGCCAGCGTGACCGGCCTGGGCGAGTACCTGTGCGACAACGACGCGCACGCCATCGCCATGGCGCGCGAACTGATGGACAAGCTGCAGTGGGATGAAGCCACGGCCGCATCAAGCAAGCCCATCGCCGCCCCGCTGTTCGACGAGGAAGAACTGCTCGGCTGCATCCCCGCCGACGACCGCGAGCCCTTCGACACCCGCGAGGTGATCGCCCGCATCGTCGATGGCTCCGACTTCCTGGAGTTCAAGGCAAACTACGCGCCCGAGACGCTGTGCGGCCACGCCCGCATCAACGGGCACCTGGTCGGCATCCTGGGCAACAACGGCCCGATCCAGCCGCAGGGTTCGACCAAGGCCGCGCAGTTCATCCAGCTGTGCGATCAGAGCGGCACGCCGCTGCTCTTTCTACAGAACACCACGGGCTACATGGTGGGCTCGGCCGCTGAACACGGCGGCGCCATCAAGCACGGCTCCAAGATGATCCAGGCCGTGGCCAACGCCCGGGTGCCCAAGTTCACCATCGTGCTGGGCGGCTCGTTCGGGGCCGGCAACTACGGCATGTGCGGCCGCGGCTTCGATCCGCGCTTCATCTTCTCGTGGCCCTCGGCCCGCACCGCCGTGATGGGCGGCGCGCAGGCGGCCAAGGTGATGGAGATCGTCACGCGCGGCAAGATGGAGCGCGCCGGCATGCCGGTGAACGACGCGATGCTCGAAGGCATGTCTGCCGAGATCCGCAAGCGCCTGGACGCCGAATCCACCGTGCTGTTCGGCACTGCGCGCCTGTGGGACGACGGGATCATCGACCCGCGCGACACCCGCCGCGTGCTCTCGCTGTGCCTGGACCTGGCCCGCGAAGCCGAGCAGCGCCAGCTGCGCCCCAACACCTTCGGCGTCGCCCGCCTCTGATCGCGCCAGGCAACGCCCGCCCCAACCCCACACACGACACACGCCCGCCACGACGGGCCACCGAGGAGACATACCATGCAATTCACCGCCGAACACCGCGCCCTGGCCGAAACCGTCAAGCGCTTCTGCGAACAAGAGATCAACCCGCACATCAAGGAGTGGGAAGAAGCCGAGATCTTCCCCGCGCACGAGCTGTTCAAGAAGATGGGCAACCTGGGCCTGCTGGGCGTCAAGTACGACACGGCCTACGGCGGCATGGGTCTGGACTTCTCGTACTCGATGGTGGTGGCTGAAGAACTCGGCGCCATCCCCTGCGGCGGCGTGCCCATGGCCATCGGCGTGCAGACCGACATGTGCACCCCGGCCCTGCACCGCTTCGGCTCCGATGAGCTGAAGAAGGAGTACCTGGCACCGGCCATCGCCGGCGACATGGTCGGCTGCATCGGTGTGTCCGAAGCCGGCGGCGGCTCCGACGTGGCTGCGCTCAAGACCACGGCTCGCACCGAGGGCGGCGACTACGTGATCAACGGCAGCAAGATGTGGATCACCAACGCCATGCAGGCCGACTGGTGCTGCCTGCTGGCCAACACCTCCGAAGGCAAGGTGCACGAGAACAAGTCGCTGATCATGGTGCCGATGGATGCCAAAGGCATCACCAAGCAGAAGATCAAGAAGATCGGCATGAACTCGTCGGACACGGCGCAGATCTTCTTCGACAACGTGCGCGTGCCCAAGCGCAACCTGATCGGCATCGAAGGCACCGGCTTCATGATGCAGATGCTGCAGTTCCAGGAAGAGCGCCTGTACGGCGCCTCCAACTCGCTGAAGATGCTCGACAAGCTGATCGACCTGACCATCGAGTACTGCCGCGAGCGCCACACCTTTGGCAAGCCCTTGCTGGACAACCAGGTCATCCACTTCCGCCTGGCCGAGCTGCGCACCGAGGTCGAGGCCCTGCGCTCGCTGACCTACCGCGCCGTCGAAGAATACGTGGGCGGCAAGGACGTGACCCGCCTGGCCTCGATGGCCAAGCTCAAGTGCGGCCGTCTGGTGCGCGAGGTGGCCGACAGCTGCCTGCAGTACTGGGGTGGCATGGGTTTCACCTACGACAACCCGATCTCGCAGGCCTACCGCGATGGGCGCCTGGTGTCCATCGGTGGCGGCGCCGACGAGATCATGCTGGGCATCATCGCCAAGCTCGAAGGCACGCTGCCCAAGAAGGTGCGCTGAACCATGGATGCCTCGTCCTTCAAGACCATCCAGGCCAGCGTCGATGCCGGCGTGTGCATGCTCACGCTCAACCGGCCCGAGGTGCGCAATGCCATGTCGCTGGCCATGGTCCATGAACTGCTCGACGCCCTCACGCAGGCCGAAAACGACGCCGCCGTGCGCGTGGTCGTGCTGCGCGGTGCGGGTGGGCACTTCTGCGCCGGTGGCGACATCTCCGACATGGCCCAGGCCCGCATGAAGCTGGCGCAGGCGCAGGCCGAAGGCACCGTGGCCGCCCAGGATCCGGTGGCCGCCTTCAATGCCGAGTTCGGCCGCCTGTGCCTGGCCTATGCACGCTCTCCCCTGCCCATCATCACGGTGCTCGAAGGCACGGTGATGGGTGGCGGCTTCGGCCTGGCCTGCGTGTCCGACGTGAGCCTGGCCGCCGAGAACGTGGCCTTCCGCCTGCCCGAGACCGCACTGGGCATCATCCCTGCGCAGATCGCGCCCTTCCTGGTCGAGCGCATCGGTTATGCGGAGGCCAAGCGACTGGCCGTGACCGGCGCCAAGATCGATGCCGCGCAGGCCTTGACCATCCGCCTGGTGCATGAAGTGGCATCGGATGCCGCCGCGCTGTATGACACGCTGCAGCGCACCATCGCCAGCATCCAGGCCTGCGGCCCGAACGCCATCGCCGTCACCAAGGGCCTCCTGGCCCGCGCACGGCTGGAGCCCGCTGAAGCCTTGATCGACGAAGCCGCCCAGCTCTTCTCGCGCGCCGTGCTCAGCGACGAAGGCCAGGAAGGCACCAGCGCCTTCATGCAGAAACGCAAACCCAAGTGGGTTCCCCAGCAAGCCTGAGAGCCGCCCCCACCATGCTCACCAAAATCCTCATCGCCAACCGCGGGGAAATCGCCTGCCGCGTCATTCGCACGGCCCGCAAGCTGGGCTACCGCACCGTGGCCGTCTACAGCCAGGCTGATGCCAACGCACCGCACGTGTCGCTGGCCGACGAGGCCGTGTGCATCGGCCCGGCCGCCGCGTCCGAGTCCTACCTGAAGGTGGACGCGCTGCTGGATGCGGCCCGCCGCACCGGTGCCAACGCCATCCACCCCGGCTACGGCTTCCTCTCGGAGAACGCCGGCTTCGCGCAGGTCTGTGCCGACGCAGGCGTCACCTTCATCGGCCCCTCGCCCGAAGCCATCCGCGTGATGGGCGACAAGGCCGGCGCCAAGAAGGAGATGATCAAAGCCGGCGTGCCCACCGCGCCCGGCTATCTGGGCGCCGACCAGAACGACGACACGCTGATCGCCGAGGCCAAGCGCCTGGGCTATCCGCTGCTGGTCAAGGCCGTGAGTGGCGGCGGCGGGCGCGGCATGCGTCTGGTCCACCAGGACAGCGAACTGGCCCAGGCCATCACCAGTGCACGTCGCGAAGCACAGAGCGCCTTCGGCGACGGCACGTTGATGCTGGAGCGCCTGGTCGAGAACGGCCGCCACATCGAGATCCAGGTCTTCGCCGATGGCCATGGCAACGCCGTCTACATCGGCGAGCGTGATTGCACCGCCCAACGCCGCCGCCAGAAGGTGATCGAGGAATCGCCCTCGCCCGTGGTGAGCCCCGCGCTGCGCAAGGCCATGGGCGACAGCGCCGTGCTGGCCGCCAAGGCCATCAAGTACCAGGGCGCCGGCACCATCGAATACATCGTCGACCAGGAACTGAACTACTACTTCCTGGAGATGAACACCCGCCTGCAGGTGGAGCATCCGGTCACCGAGATGATCTCGGGCTTCGACCTGGTGGAGTGGCAGCTGCGCGTGGCCGATGGCCAGCCCCTGCCCGTGACGCAGGATCAGATCACCTACACCGGCCACGCCATCGAGGCCCGCCTGTACGCCGAAGACCCGTACAGCGGCTTCGCGCCACAGACCGGCCCCAACGCCTGGTGGCGCCCGGCCGCGGCCCTGTACGACGGCGTGCGAATCGACGACGGCATCCGCGAGGGTGGCGAGGTCTCGCCGCATTACGACCCGATGGTGGCCAAGCTGATCGTGCACGGCCGCGACCGTGCCGATGCCATCCGCCGCCTGATCGCCACGCTGGACGACGCGCCGTTGTTGGGCCTGAAGAACAATGCCCGCTTCCTGCGGGATCTGGTAGACCATGGCCGCTTCCGCGCCGGCACGATGACCACCACGCTGATCGACCAGTGGCAGACCGATGGTGAAGCGCTGTTGAACAAGCCCGCGGTGCCGGAAGACGCCTGGCTGCTGGCCGCCGCGCTGTTCGCTGCGCGCGCAACCGGTGGTGCCGCGCCCACACGCACCCTGCGCGCCGACAGCGTCACCGCCTACGACCTGCCCCTGGTGCACGAAGGCACGCGCCGCACGCTGCGTACCCGCCCCGATGCGAACAGCGTAGTGCACGTGCAAGCCTCACCCACCGCAGCGGCTCAACCACTGCG
>CALAKR010000166.1 GCA_937923225.1 uncultured Aquabacterium sp.
TGATCACGCCGCTGCGGGGATGCTCGGTGCCGTCACTCAGGCGGGTGAGCAGGGTCAGGGCTTGGCCAGGCAGTTGCCGAAAGGGCACGTGGGCACTGGTGCTCAGCACGCTGAGTTCAAGCTCCCAGCATTCATTCAGCGCTTCGCGCAGGGCCCAGGCTTCGACCAGCAGGCCTTGCAGGGCGTCATGCTCGCCGCCCAGGCGGTACAGGCGGGTGGCGTCGTCGAAGGTGATGCCCAGCAGGCGCAGGATGGGCAAGAGCGCCGGTGACAAAGCGGTAGCCTGCTCGAACGGCGGCGCGGAGGGCAACGGCCATGAAGGCCCCTGCCCGGCGAGCGGCATGGTCATCGTCTATCCCTGCGAGTTTTGAATGTGTCGCGGGATTCTAGAAGACCATGCGTCCTCTCAGCCCCCTCCGAAGGAGGGGGGCGGAAACAAGATGTCAAAAAAAGAGCGCCCGAAGGCGCCCCAATCTCCCAATCGCAGCGGTGCATGCCCTGCACCGATGCTGTCGCTTCCTTGTTGGTGTTGAGCCGGTATTGAACCGATCGATCAGACCGTCTTGCGACGACGCAGGCCCAGGCCCACCACGGCCAGGCCAGCCACGGCCAGTGCGTAGGTCTCGGCTTCGGGCACAGCCACCGTCACCGAGAACTGGTTGCCGGCGTGCAGGCCATCCAGGTTCAGGGCCCAGTTGGCCTGGCCAGGGGTGCCCAGCGGGTTGCCGATGTAGAACTCGCTGGTCACGCCAGGCGTGAAGGAGGCCCAGGCCAGCGTGGCCGTGTTGCCCGAAGCGCTCACCGACGAGAATCCGTCGGTGCTGATAGTGCCGGCGGTGCTGGCGAAAGTGATGCCCGACAGCTTGACGCTGACGTTGCCGAAACCCAGACCGGTGAGGTTGCGCACCAGGGCGCTGAAAGTCAGGGTGTCACCGCTGAAGTCGCTGGACTCCAGAGTGAAATTCAGCGTGATCGGTGCTTGCGAAGAGAAGTTCAGGTCGAAGCTCAGGTCCGAGCCCAACGTGAACTCTTCGACAGCGTTGCCGCCGGCCGTGGTGGCGCCGTTGAACACGGCGGCCTGGGCCTGGGTACTGATCGTGGCTGCGGCCAGAACGGCCAGGGCGATGTGATGCAGTTTCATCTGAATGCCTTTGGAAAGTGTTGGGTAATGCTGATGGACACAGGGGGCATCAGAGCGAGCCGTTGGCCCACGGACCCGTGATGGCGAAGGTGATGCCAGGGGTCTGGATGTTGACGAACAGGTAGCGACCGGTCGGGTCGAAGCAGCCGCCGCAGAACTCGTTGCCGCGGCGATCGCCAGCCAGGGAAGCCAGCTTCCCGGCAGCCGTCAATTGGGCAGCGGTGGTGTTGACGTTGTTCTTGGCGAAGATCGAGACCTGGCCATCGCCATGCAGCGACATCAGGCGCAGGCCCGTGCCGAACTCGTCGGTCACGTTGCCACCATCTTCACAGATCAGCAGGCCGCCGCGCGGGCTGACGGTGATGTTGTCACCCATGGTGCCCACATTGGCGCTGGGCGACGAGTAGATGCAGGTCATCACCTGGGTGCGCAGGTCCAGCTCCCAAATGGTGCCCTGGGCCACGGGGCCGCCAGAGGTGTCCATCACGTAGAGCTTGCCGTTGAAGTACCACACGCCTTCGCCGCGGTTCATGCGCAGCCCGCCTTGTTGCCAGCCTTGGGCGAAGGGGCCGGCCACGTTGGTCAGGGTCTGGCCGTTCGCGCCGGTGGCGTTGCTGCGGTTGGCATCGGGGTTGGCGATGGTCACCCACTCCAGGGCATAGGTGTCACCCAGTTGGGCACCGATCACGCTGACGTTGTTCTGGCCGATCACCTTGGCCATCTGCAGCACGCCGCCTTGGGCCAGCGAGCCAATGGCGCCCGTGGGGTTGGTGGGGATGTAGCGGTAGAAGCCAGACTTGCCGCCACTGTCTTCGGATTGGTAGACGATGCCCGTGCTCGGGTCCACACCCACGGCTTCGTGGGCAAAGCGGCCCATGCCGACGATGGGCTCGCCCGTGGTCTGCAGCGGATCAGCCGTCACTTCGAAGACGTAGCCGTGCTTCTTGCCACCGGCACTGACGGAGTCGGAGCCGACTTCTTCACAGCTCAGCCAGGTCCCCCAGGGGGTGGGGCCGCCGGCGCAGTTGGTGCGGGTGCCGCCCAGGCTGGCTTCGGTCTTGATCCAGTTGCCGTCGCGGAAGGTCAGGTTGGTGGTACCGCCAGCCGAGTAGCTGCTGCCGCCGACCGAGCTGGGTGAGTTGTCGTACACGCCGGGAGCGCCGAAGAAGCTGGCATCGCTGCCGGTGCCGCGCTCGTGGTTGCGCACCAGCACGAACTCGGTGCTGCGGCCCACTTTGCGGTTGGCGATCACGGCCATGCCGTCGTGCGAACCGGGCGTGGCCTTGCCATTGGCCATCAGGTCACCCGTCCAGCCGTAGCTCTTGTAGGTGAAGCCGGCAGGCAGCTGCAGCAGGGGCAGGCCGGTGGTCAGGTCATTGACCGGGGCGATGGGGCCGTAGGGGCTGGCGATGCGGGTGGTGGTGCCGGCGGCCAGGGCTTCGCGGGCATGCAGGGCGGTCAGCGCGCCGACGAAAGGCAGCGCGGCAGCAGCGCCGGCGCTCTTGAGCAGGCTGCGGCGGCTGGAAAGAAAGGGGGACGTGGGCATGAGAACTCCTGTACAGCGGTTGGGGACAGGCCTGGGGTTTGGCCTTGGTGGAAACCGCTGTGGAGCTTATGAACGACGCGTGAATGGCCGGCAATGGCGATATCGCTCAACATGATCCGACCGGATCAAGGTCGCCCGCACCAGGTGCCATAAAGCCTGAGCCTCCCCCTCAGATGCGGGGGCATATTGGCAACCCGAAGCGCCCTGCCCATGCAGAGACCGAACCCTGCAAACCTACAAGGAAGCCAGCGAACTCAGGCAGCCGACAGATCCCACCGCGGCTTCACATCGAACACCGGCTCTCGCGTCGGCTCAGCCAGCCCGGATTGCAAGCGCATCGCCGCCGCCAAGGCGATCATCGCCCCATTGTCCGTGCACAAATGCATCTCCGGATAATGCACCCTGATGCCACGCCGGGCACAAGCCCGGTCCAGCTGCTCGCGCAGCAGCCGATTGGCCCCCACCCCGCCGGCCACCACCACACGTTTCAAGCCCGTGCCCTTCAGCGCCGCCAGAGATTTCTTCACCAGCACCTCGACGATCGCCGATTGCGCCGACGCCGCCAGATCCGCCAGCACCGCACGGTTTTCAGCCGCAGCCAGCCCCGCCACGTCGTCCAGCAGGTTCAGCCGCACCAGATGCGTGCGAACCGCCGTCTTCAAACCCGCGAAAGAGAAATCCAGGTTGCCGCTGTGCAGCATGGGTCTAGGCAGCTCGAAGGCATCGGCACGGCCCTCAGTGGCCAGCTTCGACAGATGCGGCCCGCCGGGATACGGCAAGCCCATCAGCTTGGCAGATTTGTCGAACGCCTCACCGGCCGCATCGTCCACAGTCTCCCCCAGCAGCTCATAGCGGCCCACGCCATCGACGCGCATCAACTGGGTGTGCCCGCCCGACACCAGCAGCGCCACGAAGGGAAACTCGGGCGGATCGGCCGACAGGAACGGCGACAGCAGATGGCCTTCGAGGTGGTGCACGCCCAAAAGGGGCTTGCCCAGCGCCACGCCCATCGCACAGGCCTCGCCTGCACCCACCAGCAGTGCCCCCGCCAGCCCCGGCCCCCGTGTGTAGGCGATCAGGTCTACATCAGGCAGCGCATGCCCCGATTCGGCCAGCACCTGCCGCGCCAGCGGCACAACACGGCGGATGTGATCGCGCGAAGCCAGCTCGGGCACCACGCCACCATAGGCCTGGTGCATGTCGATCTGGCTGTGCAGCGCGTGTGCGAGCAGGCGCGCGGGGCCTTGCGGCGGCAGCGCCACCAGCGCCACGCCGGTTTCGTCGCAAGAAGATTCGATGCCCAGCACGAGCTGATCGGCCGCATCGGCCCCCTGCCCCCCGGGAATGTGGGTAACAACTGACATACCGCCAGTGTAGGCGGATGCGCCAACGGGCGTACTTGTTGCATGATGCCGCCCCATGAGCATTGCGAAAGACCTGCGGCTGGTGATCGTCCTGCCCGTGCACTTGTCCTTCGAGCCCGACGACGACGAGGCGGCCGAGGTCGAGCGCTCGCGGATCCTGCGCATGGCTCTGCTGGAGGCCGGCTACAACGTGGTCGCCACCCTGCCCGGCGACCACTTCCTGCCCGACCGCATCGCGCAGATACAGCCCGACATGATCGTGGTGGATGCCGAGTCGCAAGGCCGCGACATTCTGGAGCACGTGGTGATGGCTACGCGCGACGAACGCCGCCCCATCGTGCTCTTCTCGGATGATGAAGACACCAGCCACGTGCGCCGCGCGATTGCGGCCGGCGTGTCGGCCTATGTGGCCTCGGGCGTGCCGTCTGAGCGCATCAAGCCGGTGATCGACGTGGCCATGGCCCGTTTCGAGCAAGAGGAAAAACTGCGCCGCGAACTGGCCGATGCCAAGAGCCAGCTGGAAGAGCGCAAGGTGGTCGATCGCGCCAAGGGCCTGCTGATGTCACGCCAAGGCCTGAGCGAGCAGGAGGCCTATGCCCGCCTGCGCAAGGCCGCGATGGACAAAGGCATCAAGCTGGCCGAAGTGGCCCAGCGCCTGATCGACGCTGCCGATCTGCTGGGCTGATCGACAACGGCGCACGGCTGATCAACAACGGATCGCCACCGCACGCCCAAGCGGCATCACCGCACCACATCGGCGCAAAAAAACCTGCGAGAGGCCCGCGAAAGGCTGGCACAGCGATTGCATAAATGCCTGCACGCAGGGTCAACGGCGACTCTGCCTCGCGTTGGGGCCCGATGCAGGGAAACCCAAGCTTCCGACAAAGGTGTCATCGATGGAGCAACCGTGCATGCACGGCGGATCCACCGAGACACCTTTTTTGTTTTTCGCAAACAGGAACGCTTGCCACATGAACTCGCAGGATCTGAAAATGACCCGCCGCACCGTCTTGAAAACCGCAGCCGCCGCCAGTGCCGTCGGCGCTGTGCCCGGACTCCAGTCCGCTGTCTGGGCCGCAGGCTCCGACAAGCCCGAGCTGGAAGAAGTCAAGATCGGTTTCATCCCGCTGACCGACTGCGCCTCCGTCGTGATGGCCTCGGTGCTGGGCTTCGACAAGAAGTACGGCGTCAAGATCATCCCGACCAAGGAAGCCTCCTGGGCCGGTGTGCGCGACAAGCTGGTGAACGGCGACCTGCACATGGCCCACGTGCTGTACGGCCTGATCTACGGCGTGCAGCTGGGCATCGGGGGCCCCAAGAAGGACATGGCCGTGCTGATGAGCCTGAACAACAACGGCCAGGCCATCACGCTCTCAAAAGCCCTGGCCGACAAGAAGGCCGTGGATGGCCCTTCGCTGGCCAAGCTGATGGCCACCGAAAAGCGCGAATACACCTTCGCACAGACCTTCCCCACCGGCACGCACGCCATGTGGCTGTACTACTGGCTGGCGACCTACGGCATCAATCCGATGAAGGATGCCAAGGTCATCACCGTGCCCCCGCCGCAGATGGTGGCCAACATGCGCGTGGGCAACATGGACGGCTACTGCGTGGGCGAGCCCTGGGGCCACCGCGCCATCATGGACGGCATCGGCATCACCGCCGTCACCACCCAGGACATCTGGCAGGACCACCCCGAAAAGGTGCTGGGCGCCACGGACGAGTTCGTCAAGAAGTACCCCAACACCGCCCGCGCCGTGATCATGGCGATCCTGGAAGCCAGCAAGTGGATCGACGCCGGCCTGCAGAACAAGCTGAAGATGGCCGAGACGATCTCTGCCAAGTCCTACGTGAACACGGGCGTGGACGCCATCAACCAGCGCATCCTGGGCCGCTACCAGAACGGCCTGGGCAAGACCTGGGACGATCCCAACCACATGAAGTTCTTCAATGACGGCAAGGTCAACTTCCCGTACCTGAGCGATGGCATGTGGTTCCTGACCCAGCACAAGCGCTGGGGCCTGCTGAAAGACCACCCGGATTACCTGGGCGTGGCCAAGCAGGTCAACAAGGTCGATCTGTACAAGCAGGCGGCCAGCGCCATGGGCGTGCCCATCCCCAAGGATGTGATGCGCACCAGCAAGATGATCGACGGTACCGTATGGGACGGCAAGGATCCCAAGAAGTACGCCGACAGCTTCAAGATCAAGGCCTGATCGCGAAGCACCCCGCTTGTGCATCCTGCCCGATTCGACGTTTTCGCTTCAAAGACCTACTGAGTCCCGCTGAGACCCGGCCCCGGGGCGCCCACGAAGGCACCGGACACGATCCAGGTCATCCACACCGATGGATGGCACCGATGGCCAACTTTTTGCAGACATCGAATCGGGCAGGCCCTGCGCTTGGCCCGCCCCGCCCTTTGACCCCTCACAGGAGTCCGCCATGGTCAGTGCCGTCTTCCACAGCCCCCTCGATGCCAGCGATGCCCACAAGGCTTCCCGCGCGCCCGCCACGACGTCTTCCAGCAGCCCCATGACATCTGCCGCCCTCGCCTCCTCCTCGGCCATACCGGCAACGCCTGCCGCCAAGCCCGCCGCGCCGCCCAAAGCCCCCATTGACTGGGGCGCACTGGCGTTCAAGACCCTCTCGCCCGTGGCCGGCCTGGCCCTGCTCGTGGGCATCTGGGC
>CALAKR010000167.1 GCA_937923225.1 uncultured Aquabacterium sp.
CAGGACGAATGGCTGCTGCACGGCTTCAGCTACGCCAACTACCTGGCCGAGCTGGGCCCGGGCGCGCAGCAGGACATCTACGGCAAATCGTCAGTCGACAAGGCCCTGCGCGACGCGTATCACAAGATGCGCCACTTCCTGATGACCACGCAGAACCTCAGCGAGGACGAGGCCATCTCGCTGATGTCCATCGCGGTGGACTTCGGCATCACGCAGGTGGTCGATGGCAACTGGGGCGTGCACGCGCTGGTCAAGAAGAGCATCTTCCCCGCACGCGGCGCCTGAAGCAAACACCAGCCCACGCCGAGCCCCTGATGCCCCCGCTGACCCACCGGTGATGCACTGGCACAGGGCTCGCTTGCACCGCCTGCACGATGCTGAACGACCTTCGACGCTTCTCCACCAGCGCCTTTCCGGACAAGCTGCGCCACACGGCGTGGTCGGAGGTGCTGGAGAAGGTGCTGCTCAGCAGCGGGCCGGCCAGCCCATCCCTGCCACCGCTGGACGGGCACGTGTCCACCAGCACCTCGGCACTGGACTCGGTGTTCGTCAAGCTCAGCGCCTCGCCACAGGTGCTGATGCCCCACCCCGCCAACGCGCGCCGCTACGGCCATGCCGTGCTGGTGCTGGCTGTGCTCGATGGCAGCGGCCTGGTCGCCGACGCGGACGAGACCCTGGCGCTGTCGCCCGGCGACATCCTGGTGCTGGACCCGGCGCGCGCCTGGCGGGTGGAGCTGAACACCGACTTCCGCGCCGTGATCGCCCGGCTGGAGTCGGCCAGCTTCATCCTGCGCCTGGTGCGCACCTGCGGGCAGGAGCTCAACAAGATCGACACGCAAGCCGGCGTAGGCGCCGTGTGTCTGACGCTGGTGCGCGCCATCGCCGACGAACTGGAGCAACTGGGCCGCCATGAGCTGCCGCCGCTGGAAGCCACGCTGACCGAGCTGCTGGTGGCCTGCCTCTCGCGACAGGAGCACCGGGCCCAGGCCGGACAGGCGGAAGACAGCACCTCCGTGCAGTTGGGCCATCTGCGCCGCGTGTGCCGCGCCATCGAATCGCGCCTGGGCGATGCCGAGCTGCAGATCGACGACATCGGCCGGCTGGAGGACCTGTCCACCCGCTACATCCAGAAGCTGTTCCAGGTGGGCTCGACCACCTTCAGCGATTACCTGAAATCACGCCGGCTGGAGCGCTGCCGGCTGGACCTGGCCAACCCGGCGCTGGGCCACATCACCATCTCGGAGCTGTGCTTTCGCTGGGGCTTCAAGGATGCGGCGCATTTCAGCCGCGCCTTCAGTGCGCGCTATGGCGTCACACCCCGTGCCTATCGCTCGGAACCGCGCAAGGACGGCGACGACACGCTGCGCCGTGGCCGGCCGGCCCAGCCACCGGCGCCCAAGGCCAGCCCCATCGACACGCCCAAAACAGCACAGCCTGCAGCGCACACCAACCCGACTGCGCCCACCAGCCCACAGGGCCGTACGGTGCCGAACACAAGAGACGCCCGCCGCAGCCAGTTCCAGAACGTGCTGAGCGACCATGCCCGCTACGCCGTGGCCCTGGCCTTGTCACCCAAGCGCGCCGCGCCCCATGCCGACACAGCCGCCTCACCGGGCGAGCCGTTGCCCAACCACTACTACGTGCCCGTGTCCGACAAGACAGTGCACTGGGGCTACTTCAGCCGCAACATCAAGCCCGTGCTGTCGGTGCGCTCGGGCGACATCGTCACCATCGAGACACTCACCCAGCACGCCAGCGATGACCGCGAGCGCATGATCGACGGCGACCCGGGCGCCGAAAGCGTCTTCCACTGGACAGCCGAGAGAAAAGCCGTGGACCGCCGCGGCGCCGGCCCCATGGACGCCTCCATCTACGGCCGCGGCGCTGGCGAAGGCTTCGGCGTGCACATCTGCACCGGCCCCGTCTACGTGCACGGCGCCGAACCGGGTGATGTGCTGGAGATCCGCATCCTGGACATCGTGCCGCGCGCCAGCTGCCACCCCAGCCACCACGGCCGCATCTTCGGCAGCAACGCGGCGGCCTGGTGGGGCTTTCACTACAAGGACATGCTGACCGAACCCAAGCAGCGCGAGGTCATCACCATCTACGAGATCGACCCGTCGCCCGACAACCCGCACGCCAAGGCCATCTACAACTACCGCTGGACACCGCAGACCGATCCCTTCGGCGTGCGCCACGACACCATCGACTACCCCGGCGTGCCGGTGGACCCGGCCACGGTCGACAAGAAGTACGGCGTGCTGGCCAAGGCCCGCGTGCCCATCCGACCGCACTTCGGCGTGTTGGCGGTGGCACCGCGCGAGCAGGGCATGGTCGATTCGATCCCGCCCGGCTACTTCGGCGGCAACCTGGACAACTGGCGCGCCGGCAAGGGCACCACCCTCTACCTGCCCGTGTCGGCCGAAGGCGCGCTGTTCTCGGTCGGGGATCCGCATGCGTCGCAAGGGGATTCGGAAGTCTGCGGCACCGCCATCGAATGTTCGTTGACCGGCGTGTTCCAACTGGTGCTGCACAAGAAGGCCGCGCTGGCCGGCAGCTTCATGGCCGACCTGCACTACCCCTTCCTGGAGACGCCCAACGAATGGGTGCTGCAGGGCCTGAGCTACCCGGATCACTTCGCCGCGCTCGGCCCGCAGGCGCAGACCCAGGTCTACCAGAAGTCATCGCTGGACGCGGCCATGCTCGATGCCTTCCGCAAGGCACGCCACTACCTGATGCAGGCGCATCAGCTCAGCGAGGACGAGGCCGTGTCGCTGCTGTCAGTGGGGGTGGATTTCGGGATCACCCAGGTGGTCGATGGCAACCTGGGCGTGCACGCCATCATCAAGAAGGCGCTGTTTCCAGCATTGGATGATGAACACTGATCAGCGCGACGCGTGCACTGACGACGCCGTCAGCCAGTGCCCCACCAACCGCGCATGCTGCCCGCCTGACTGCTGCGCCTGCGCCAGCAACTGCTGCTCACGGCGGCCCAGATCGCCCAGCGCCAGCAAGGCCGCGCGGT
>CALAKR010000168.1 GCA_937923225.1 uncultured Aquabacterium sp.
GACCACACGCGTCTGGCCAGGGTCGAAAGTCAGGCGCGAACGGTAAATGCGGTCGATGAATGGCGTATCCGTTCCCGTGTAGGTGACGGCCTGGGTCTGTGCAACGGTCATGGTGATGTCCTTGGGTGCTCGATGGAAAGCAGCAGGGCCGCAGCCCTGCCCTTTCAGATCACGGATGCTTACTGGTTGCCCAGACGCTCGCCGTGGACGATCACATCCAGGCGCGAGACCTTAGCGTTGGCTGCTCCGGCGGTCGTGAGCACCAGATAGGCTTCCTTGGGGAGCTTCACGGGCGCCTTGGAACTGGTGGTGCGCAGGCGCGCGGCCGCGTTCAGCACCAGGCCAGCGCCGAAGTACTCGGGGTCCTGGGGCACGGTGGCGTGGTCCACGCCGTCGATGTACGTAAAGCCCAGCGAGCCCGTGACGGCCGCCGACATGGCCGTGGACACGATGACCTGGGCATCTTCGAGCAGCATGCCCGCGGGCAGCTTCTCCAGCACGACAACATCGCCAGCAGCGATGGCAGCGTTGGAATCCGCGCCAATGGCCGCGCCTGCAGCATTGGTCTGCAGCGTGGCGCGCAAGGTTGTGAGGTTGCCGTAAGGGGTGAAGCCGCCGAACTGCAGCATGCCCAGGCCGGCCTTCTTGATGGTTGCCATGATGGCCTCCTTGAGGTTGGGGAAGTGACGAGGGGCTGGCCGCAGCCAGCCCCGGGGCATCAGCCGCGAGGCTTGATGATGGGCACGGCGGTATCGAGCACCGTCACACCGTGATCGGTGAACTGTTTTTCATCACCGTGGTTGACCGCGAAGCGGATCTTGGACATGCCCAGGACAGCGCCGATCAGCAGTTCCAGCTTGTCGCCGTGGTCCATTTCCTTCTCCGACCAGAAGAAGGGCACGCCGCTGTGGTCCGAGCGGCCGAAGGCCTGGCCCAGCGCCTGGCCACCCAGCAAGATGGCTCGGTCCACCGCGAACTTGTCGGTGAACGATGCAGGCACCACCACCGACGATTCCTGCTCACTGGTGTAGCTTGCGCAGTAGCGCAGCTCGTCGCCGGCGTAGAAGCGGATGGCCTTGGGCATCTTGATGATCAGGATGCCGTTCCACAGACCTGCTTCACCCAGGAACAGCGGATGGTCCTTGGCCAACCGCGCGCGTGCCATGGCGTTTCCCTGGAACGCGCGGAAGTTCGGGTCCGTGGCGAAGCCGCTGTACTGGGCCGGAGATGCCAGGAGCACGCGGATGGGGCTGTCCGTGGCGGCCAGGTCCTCATCGAACTCGACGGGCGGGGGCGGCAGCGGGATCTGGTCCATCCACGAACGCACGGCGTCCACCACATCCATGCTCAGCGTGTCCGAGCTGGCGATCACCAACTCGCCCGCGTTGGCCTTGACTTCGCCCACGGCGCCCGCGCCGGCCACGAGGTGGCGATTGCGTGTCGGGGCCTTCACCCGGTTCACCATGATCTCGGAGAACTTGGGGTGCGATGCCAGCGGCACGCGCCATTCGATCAGGTGGTCGTTGAAGCCGCGCGCGCCGGCCAGGTGGACCAACGTCGAATGCTCGATGTAGTCATCCATCAGGCGCTGGGCCTTGGGGCGGCCGAACTTGCGCAGGTCGTATGGCGTGCGGATGCGCGACATCTGATCGCCCATGTCGACTGGAAAGCGCGCCTGGTTCACACGGAACCGCGCGTTCTCGTAGCTCGTGCCCACGCCCTTGCCCTCGGCAAACTCGCTGCCCATGATGGGGTAGCTGCCGATGGGCTGGTCAAGCTGGAACTCGACCTCGTCGCCCTTGCCTTTACCCAGATCCTCGGCACGCACGATGGGCATCGTGGGCTTGGTCTGGCGCTTGGTGCCGGCCACGGCATCCGCCTCGGTCGGCATCTTGCCGGTGAGGCGGTTCAGCGTTGTGCGTCGCTGCATGCAGGTGTGGAACACGCCCACGGCCTGCTGAATCATGGTCCCTGGGTGACCATAGGGGGTGATGGTCTTGGTGGTGGACACGCTGGACCTCCTTTACATCTGTTTGTTAAGCCAGGCGGTGATCTGCTCGGGCGTCTTGCCCTCCATCGCGTAATGCAGATCCACGCCACTCAGTTCAGCCATCCGCTCATCCGGCGACAGACCATCCACGCGCCCGCCAGGAATGCTGGAGAGACTCGAGGGAGGGCCGGCCCGCACGGCTTCAGTGGCGGCTTTTGCCGCGGCTTTAGGGTCCGCAGCGGGTTGAGACGAGGGTTTCTCGGTCGCCGCCTTGTAGGCGTCGAACACCTCCACGATTTCGGCGGACGTACCGCCGGTCTTCGGGTCGAACAGGCCCCAATAGGCGTTGCGGACCACACTGGGTTGCGAGTCCACCCACGCCTTGAACTCAGCGCTCTCGACGATGGAGTCCGCGTTGGGGTGCGCCGTGTAGATGGCGTCCAAATGGGCATCGGAGGAGGACTTGGACTGCTGCTCGCGCAGCGGCTGCAATTCCTTCTTCAGTTCCTGCTGCAGCTCCGCGCGCAGCTCATTGCGGAGCTGTTCACGGGACTGCTGGTGGAGCTTGAGCAGCCCATCCCGCAGGCCAGCTTCGGAGAAGTCGCCGAAAAGGTCCGCGTCCGCGCCCGCCTCGATGGCCGCTTGCGCTTCGGCGGCCCTGGTGTCGGTCTTGGTCGGGGCCTGTCCGGCGTCTGCCCGCGCCTGGGCTTCGGCATGCAGGGCGGCCAGCTGCTGCTGGGCGTTGTCTGCGGCGGCCTGGGCCTCATCACGCTGCTTGCGGATCTTCAGCACCTCGTCAAAGGAGATGGTGTGTTTGCCGTCCCGCGCCAGGACCACGGTGTTGTCCGCGGTCTGTTCGGCTTCAGGAACGGCCTTTGCGCCATCAGTGCCGCCCGCAGCAGGTGCAGCCTGCTGTTCGCTTGTGGTGCCAGCTTCGGTGGCGCCTTTGTCATCCGGTGCAGCGGTGGTCGCGGGCGCGCCACCAGTTTCCGGCTTGTCGCCGGTATCGCCCGATTCCGCCAGTGCCAATGCCTGGGCGGCCTGCTCCGGCGTCAGTGCGCCGTCGATAGTGCTGTAGAAACTCTCGTTTGATGTCGTCATGCCTGTCCCGCCACATATCGCCGTGGCCGCAAAGGGCCAGCAATCCGGTGCGGCACCTGGGCGCCGCGCCATCTGCTCTTGAATCCGCAGCACCGAAGCGCCGCGGCCTTCGCCACGGCGGCATGCGCCATGGCTTGCAGGCAGTGTCAAAAAGCGCGCGAGGAAAGACCAACCCTAGACAGAGCGGCAAGAAAAAGCCGCCCGAAGGCGGCTGGAATAGGACTGCTGGCGGTCAGGCGCCAGGCGGCAAGTTGTCGCCATCGGTGGGCGTCTCGATCCCCTGCATGCCGCGCGCCGGCTCCTGCGGGATGGGCGGGAATGCAGGGCTGGTGTTCTCGCGCACCTGGTCGGTGTCGTCGGCCGCGCCCGGCCCGCCCGGCCGCGGCGCGGGGCCGCCGGCCGCCACACCCGGCACCGGAAAGTCCGGATCGTCGCCCCCTGGGTTCGGCTTCTGGTAGCCGGCTCCGGTCATGATCGCATCAGCGATGGGCGCGATGGCCGGATTCATCGCGACCTGGGCGCCGCCCTGCATCGCCGAGAAGGCGGCCTGCACGCCCACCTGCACGGCGTCGGCCATCACCTTCTTGATCTGGGCATCCGTCAGACGCTCCTTCATCTCCAGCGCGCGCGCCTTGAGGTCGTGCCCGGCCTTGGCCAGGGCTGCCTGCACCTCCTGCTGAATGCGCTGCTCAACCTGCTCGGGAGATTCCTGAGCGGCAGCAGCCTTCAACGCATCCACCAGCTGCCGCTTGAACGGCACATCCATCAGGCTGGCCATCATCGGCATGGTGACGGCTTGGAACTGGGGCGGCATGGACTTGACCACCTCGCTCATTGTGCTCAGCTGCTGCGCCCGGAATGTGCTGCTGCTGGGCACGTCCTCCAGGCCCACCAGAAGGCGGGTGCGCTGCAGGTCGTTG
>CALAKR010000169.1 GCA_937923225.1 uncultured Aquabacterium sp.
CACCAAGCCCGCCATCTTGGGCTCCAGCCAGGACACGTGCAGCTGGTAGGTCACCAGCACCGTGAAGGCGAACTTGAACAGGTTGTCGTTGCCCGCCCCCAGGAACTGCGTCCAGAAAAAGGGGCCGAAACGACGCTGCCCCAGCAGGGCGAACTGGTTGCCGGCCGCGGTGGGCGTGCCCTGCCCGGCCTGCTGATGCTCTGGGTGCGACGTTGTTGCTGCTTCGCTCACGGATGAATCCTCTCTGGTGACCGCTTTGCGGCTTATGGACCAGCATTGAACACCAAAACCGGCCCACCCTCTTCATCGAATCGTCAGGGTTTCGCCACCTGTTCCTGAACGTTGCAGCCATGTGAACACCGAATCGACGGTGACCGTGCGGATGCGCCCCGTGAAACGGAGTTCGGGCGGGTGGTCGTCGAAGCTGACGTTGGCGCGGGTCATGCGCCCACCCAGGCGCTGCAGGGCGGACAGGTGGAGCTCGGTCGGCTGGTAGCCGGCCTGTTTGAGCCAGCGCTGTGCGCCCTCGCGGTCAAGCGCCTTATCATCCATGGCCGATGCCAGCACCTCCATCGCCCACTGGTTGCTCTGCTGGTAACGGTGCGCCCAGGGGTAGGACAGCATGCTGTAGCGGCGCGTGTGCATTGGCGCCGTGATGGCCGCATCCTTCAGGCGCGGCAGCAGGCGAGCCTGCACCTCCGGGCGCGGCACGACGATGCCGGCCACGTACTCGTGCGGAGCGTCCAGGAAGAAATCGCCGATGCCCTGGCGGTACACGCCAGAGCGGTCCGTGCCGCACTGGTTGAGCTTGTGCAGCACGCGCCAGGTGTCGCCATCCTTGTAGGCCCAACCCATGTGCGAGTAGCGCACGTTATAGCGGCTCAGATCCTGCCCGACGCGCGCGATGGCCACCACGGAAGCGCCGGTGGCATCGAGCTGCTGCACCGTGCGCTCGGCCAGGCTCAGGCCCTGGGTGATGGAAGCCACGGTGGGTGGCATGGATTCGCACGGGCGGCCGCCCCAGGCCGGAAGACACAGGGCAGCGCACAATGCCACGCCGACGGCGGTGGGAGCAATGCGGGTTCGCACAGATGATGGGATCGTGTCCATGCGAGCCTCCTCAGTCCAGCACACGTTCGTTGTGCAGCAGCGCACGGCCCAGGGCATTGGGCACGAAAGCCAGCACCTGCCCCGCCGCGGACAAGACCACGCCCGCGCCCACCGCGCTGACCGTCACCGCCGTGCCCGCAACCACCGAAGCCGCGCCAGCCACCTGGCTGGCCACCTTGATCACCACACGGGCCCCGTCGCTGGCACGCTGCAGCACCCACACCGTGCCTTCGGCCACGGTCTGCACGGCCACCACCGTGAGCACCACGCCAGCCGACAGCACCATCGAAGGTGCCGCCACCGACACGGCCACCGGGATGGCCGACAGCGCGCTGGCACCGGACAGTTCATCGGATTGGGCCCGTGCCGGGCTCAGGGCCACGGTAGCCGCCAGGGCCGACACGCCCGTCAGTTGCTGGAGGCGGCGCAGGCCGCGCTCGAACAGCTTGTGAGTCATGGTGAGTTCTCCTTGGGTTCGTGATGTCATTGCGCTTGGGCGATGCGTGCGGTGGCGACGTGCTGCTCGGCACGAAGCACGTCGTGAGCATCGCGCAGCATCTTGGCCAGCGTGAAGGCCGACGAGATCAGAAACAGCCAGCACACCATCAGGTAGGCCTTGAAGGCCGGCGCTACCGACATCTGCCACAGGCCCCAGCCGGTCAAGGACACGGCCATGCCGAAGCCGGCCCACACCACCAGCGACCACATCGGGGTTTCGTCCTGGCGGGCGGCCTTGTCACGCACGAACTTGGACAGCACAAACACCGTGGACAGGCAGAACACATACCCCATCACCATGAACGCCTGCTCCAGCGGCGTGACGGGCAGCCACGCCAGGCCGGTGCCGCACAGAGCCACGGCGATGGAGAAGGAGATCCACACCTGGGCCTTCCAGGCCTTGGTGTCACGGGTGATATGGGGAATGGAGCTGGGCGTCATGAGAGTGCCTCGGCTGTTGAACATGGGCGCATTGTGTAAAGCGCCCTGAACCGGGTCAACGAGACAATACGAAGTCGCCATCCCTGCGCACTGAAGTATCATTTCTCGATACTTTCATGGGATCCAAGCAAGGAGATGTCATGGCCACCAGCCTGGACCTGGTCACCGCACTCAAGGCGGAACTCAAGCGCAGCGGCCTCACCTATGCCCACTTGGCCGAGCGCCTGGGCATGGCCGAATCCAGCATCAAACGCATCTTCGCCAAGGGCGACATGCCACTGTCACGCATTGACGAGATCTGCCGCGTGCTCAAGCTGGATTTCGCAGAGCTGGCGCGCCGCGTCGCCGAGAGCCAGCCCCTGCGCCGCGAGCTCACGCTGGCGCAGGAGAAGGCCGTGGTGGCCGACCGCAAACTGTTGCTGATGGCGATCTGCTGCTTGAGCCAGTGGACCTACGAGCAGATCGTGTCCACTTACGAGCTGGGCGAGGCCGAGTGCATCCGATACCTGGCTCGGCTGGACAAGCTCGGCATCATCGAACTGCGGCCCTTGAACCGCTACCGCCTCAACGTGAGCAAGACCTTCCGCTGGCGCCCTCACGGCCCGGTGATGCAGTTCTTCCGCGAGCATGTGGTCGACGAATACTTCGCCGGCGGTTTCGAAGGCGAGGACGAGTTGCTGCTGCTGGTGCACGGCTCGC
>CALAKR010000170.1 GCA_937923225.1 uncultured Aquabacterium sp.
TGGCCTTCGGCATGACCTTTCCGGACCGCACCATCCTGCTGCTGATCCCGCCCATCCCCATCAAGGCCAAGTACCTGGTGATGATCTATGGCGCGTTCGAGCTGTACCAGGGCGTGGCGGGCACGCAGTCGGGCGTGGCCCACTTCGCGCACCTGGGCGGCATGTTGGGCGGCTGGCTGATGCTGCGCTACTGGGCGGGCAAGCCGCCCTTCCCGCCGCGCACACGCGGCTCACGTGGACGCTTTTGAGCCAGGGACATTGGCAGACCGTACCGCCGACAGCGCGATCCCCGCGCCGATCAGCAACAGTGCGCAGGGGTGATACCACTGCGGCGCGGTGCCCAGCAGGGCCCAGGCCCACACGGCGGCGAACACCGGCGTGAGGTTGCTGAAGAAAGCCGCCACCGTGGGGCCGACTGCACGCACGCCCTGCCCCCAGCCCCAGTAGGCCAGGATCGATGGCCCCACGGCAATGAAGACCAGCCCTGCGGCCACGACGGCCCAGGCATGGGCATCAACCGGCCAGGCGTGGTCGGCACCGATGAAAGCTGACTCCACACCCGCGCAGGCCGTGGCCCACAGCACCCCGAACAGCACCTGCAGCCAAAGGAACTCCACCCAGTTCCAGCCGGGCTCCCCATTCATGGACGCGGGCTTGCGCACCAGCAGCCAACTGTAGACCGACCACGACAGCGCGGCCAGCAGCATCAGCAGGTCACCCGGCACCAGGCGCACGTGAAGCAACTGGCTCAGGCTGCCCTGCGACATCACCAGCACCACGCCCGCGCAGGACAACACGGCGCCGCCCAGTTGGCGGCCCGTGACGCGCTGCCCGAAACCGATCACGCCCACCAGCATCATCCACATCGGCATGCTGGCGCCTATCAGCGTGACATTGAGCGGCGACGAGGTCTGCAGCGCGAGGTACTGCAGCGCGTTGTAGTTGCCCACGCCCAGGGCGCCGATGATGGCCAGGTACCAGGCGCGGCGGCTCAAGGCCTCGCGCTGGCGCAGCACATGCCAGGCCCAGGGCGCTAACAGAACAGCAACGAGCATCCAGCGCAGCGCGTTGGTCAGCACGGGCGGCATGTGCCCCACCATCAGGCGCCCGACCACGGCATTGCCTGCCCACATCAGCGGCGGCAGGGTCAGGAAGAACAGGGTGCGGGCATTGAGGGCGGCGTTCAGCGACATGACAGGGCAAGCAGGCAACAGCCTGCCATTAGGCCAGCAGATCAGCCAAGCGCTGTCCGGACACCCTACTCGCCAAAGTCCGTCGCCTCAGCCCTCAAGCCCGCACCCGCCGCTCAGCGGCGACGACGACGCAGCAGCGGCAGCACGGCCAGCCCGCCGAGCAGCAGCGCCCAGGTGGAAGGCTCCGGCACCGGCGCCAGTGCGGTCAGGCCGATGATGGAACTCACTGGCGCACCGCCCACACCGAAGGCGCCGATGTAGGTCGCCAGGTTCCCGCCGGGTGTCAGTGAAATGCTGTACAGGCCCGTCTCACCGGTGTCACCATCTGTCAGGGCCGCATAGGCATTGCCGGCCGCCGAGATGTCGAAACCCGCCACGGCGCTGGTGTTCACGCCCAGCGAGCCGATCAGCGTCTGCACACCACTGGTGGGCAGGCCTTGCTGGTAGAGGCTGTCAGACGCCGCATCGATGCCGTAGAGCGCCGTGCCGGTGGCCGGGTTGGTGTCATTGTTGGTATAGGCCGAGGCGATGATGGTGAGCGTGCCACCGCGCACGGTGTTGTCGGTAATGACCTTGCCCGCGTTCGGGCCGCTCACGGCAATGCGCAGGTTCTCGCTGGCGTTGCTGACCACACGCAGCGAAGGCGCCCCGCTCAGATCGGCCACGGGATTGAAATCGAAGCCAAAAGCCGTGCCACGCAGGCCGGTGAAGGTGTCGCTGGTGTCCGTGGGATCGGCCGAGAGCGAAGCGACCAGGGTGGCCGCGCCCGTGCTGGTGTTCAGCGTGTACAGATTGTTCTGGATGCCCAGGGCATACACCTGGCCCGTGGTCGGGCGCAGGTCGATGGCGCGCAGCCGATCGGTGCCCAGGCCGCTGATGGTCAGCAGGCTGCCCTGCGAAGGCGCCGCCGAGTCGAAGCTGAGCAGCTTCTGGTCGCTGGTGAGCGCCACCAGCGCTTCGGCCCGCACGAGCGGCGCGGCCAGCAGAGATGACAGGCAGGCAGTGGCCAAAGCCACATGGCTCAATTTCATGGTGAACTCCTGGAAACGTTGAATGAAGAAGCGGCCCGGGCTTGAAAGACCTCGGGCCGCCTTCAGTTACGTGACGGAATTCACATTGGATTCAAATCCACACTCGCTGAGGGGGCGCCCGCACGCGGCTCAGCTCGGCGATGGAACAGGCGATCCAGCCCCAGGTAGACCACGGGCGTGGAGTAGAGCGTGAGCACCTGGCTGACCAGCAGCCCGCCCACCACCGCGAAGCCCAGCGGCTGGCGCAGCTCCGCACCGGTCCCGAAGCCCAGCATCAGCGGGATGGCGGCCAGCAGCGCCGCGATCGTCGTCATCATGATCGGCCGGAAACGCGCCAGGCAGGCCTCGCGGATGGCCTCGTGCGGCGTCATGCCCTGCTCGCGCTGGGCCTGGATGGCGAAGTCCACCAGCAGGATGCCGTTCTTCTTGACGATGCCGATCAGCAGCACCACGCCGATCAGCGCCATCACCGAGAAATCGAAACCGCCCAGCCACAGCAGCGCCACCGCGCCCACCCCGGCTGAGGGCAAGGTCGACAGGATGGTCAGCGGGTGCACGAAGCTTTCGTACAGCACGCCCAGGATGATGTAAACCGCCAGTACCGCCGCCAGGATCAAGAGCGGCTGCGAGGCCAGCGATTGCTCGAAGGCCTGGGCCGCACCCTGGAAGCGCCCGGTCAGGTTCTCGGGCATCTGGAT
>CALAKR010000171.1 GCA_937923225.1 uncultured Aquabacterium sp.
GCCTCGAAGTTTTGATCAGGAGCCTGATCATCCTCGATCGGCAGCTGGAACCACTCCAACCCATGCTGCTTGGCCGCGACGCCAAGCTGGGCAACTCCGTTTTCCTGAAGCTCTGCGTCCGACATCAGCGTAACCAGCGCCACGGCACCGGCCTTCTTGAGCGTATCCAGGCTTTCAGCGAGACCGCTGGTCTGGGTGCCCGGACAAGGCGTAAAAATCAGCACACCCGGAGCATGGGGCAACGATTTCAATGAGTAAGGATGCGACATGCTCATGACCTCAGATAGACCGAATATTGACTCGCTTGGATAGTTCTTCCGCCGACTCTTTGCGCTCGGAGTAGCGGTCTACCAAATAATCCTGGCGATCACGCAGCAGGAGCGTGAACTTGGTCAGTTCCTCCATCACGTCGACCAGTCGATCGTAGAAAGAAGACGGCTTCATGCGCCCGGCTTCATCGAACTCCAGGAAGGCTTTCGGCACCGACGACTGGTTCGGGATGGTAAACATACGCATCCAGCGGCCAAGCACGCGCAGTTGGTTCACCACGTTAAAGGACTGCGAGCCTCCACATACCTGCATCACCGCGAGGGTCTTGCCCTGGGTTGGGCGAACCGCGCCCATGGCCAGCGGTACCCAATCGATCTGCGCCTTGAAGACAGCACTCATTGAGCCGTGACGCTCGGGCGAGCACCACACCTGGCCCTCGGACCATTGCGTCAGCTCGCGGAGTTCCAGCACCTTCTCGTGAGAGTCCGGAGCGACATCCGGCAGCGGTAGGCCGGAAGGATCAAAGATTCGGGTTTCGGCGCCGAACTCTTCCAGCAGGCGCGCAGCCTCCTGGACCATCAAGCGGCTGAATGAGCGTTCGCGGGTCGATCCGTACAGCAGCAGGATGCGCGGTTTGTGTGTGGAAGGATCCTTCGGCGCCAGCCGCTCCAGCGACGGCAGATCAATAAGTTCTGGTTGGACATTGGGCAGGTGGTCGTTCATTTCGGTCTCCATTGATCCAGGGCCTACAGCGCGCCGATGCGGGCAAGTTCGGCTTTCAGTTCGTCCTGGCTCAGTTGCGAGAAAGGCAGCGCAATGAAGGCGCGCACGCGCTCATCAATCTTCGCAAGTGTTGTCTGGAAGGCTTCTTCGATTTCTGCCTCACTCCCGGTGACCGCCGAAGGGTCGGCCAGGCCCCAGTGGGCTTTGAGCGATGGACCGAAGAAGATCGGGCAGGCTTCGCCGGCAGCGCGGTCGCACACGGTGACAACGATGTCGGGAGGAGAGCTCTCGAAGGCATCCGAGGCCTTGCTTGAAAGACCTGCGGTGGGGATACCGGCGGCTTCCAGGGTATTCAGTGCCCGCTCATTGACCTTGCCGCTTGGGAAGCTGCCCGAGCTCACAGCTTCCATACCCTCTGGGGCCAGGTGATTGAACAGCGCCTCGACAGGATGCTGCGGCAGCTGTTGTGGGTGCACATGAACAAGACTTTCATCAGGTATCTCCGGTTCAAAAGCTCAGGCGGATGGCCAATGCGGCCAAGGTGGCAAGCAGGATCGGCAGCGTCAGGACGATGCCGGTGCGGAAGTAGTAACCCCAGGTGATGACGATGTTCTTGCGGGCCAGCACGTGTAGCCACAGCAAGGTGGCCAGGCTGCCGATGGGGGTGATTTTCGGACCGAGGTCACAGCCGATGACGTTGGCGTAGATCATGGCCTCGCGCACGATGCCGGTGGCCTCGGCGGAATGGATCGACAAGGCCCCTACCAACACAGTGGGCATGTTGTTCATGACCGACGACAGGCCAGCGGCGAGCAGCCCCGTCCCGAGGGATGCGCCCCAGATTCCGTAGCCAGCGAAGACATTGAGGATCTGCGTCAGGTAGTCGGTGAGGCCGGCGTTACGCAGGCCATACACCACAAGGTACATGCCAAGCGAGAACACCACGACCTGCCAAGGCGCGTCCTTGAGCACCTTGCGGGTTGAAATCACGTGCCCACGCGCGGCGATCAGGTAGAGGATCAGCGCACAGGCAGCAGCGATGGCGCTGATCGGAACGCCCAGCGGCTCGATGGCGAAGAAGCCAACCAGCAACAGCGCAAGCACCCACCAGCCGGCAACGAACGTCGCCTTGTCGCGGATAGCGGCTTCGGGAGCCTTCAGTTGGTCGAGTTCATAGGTACGCGGCAGGTCCTTGCGGAAGAACCACAGCAGCATTCCCAGGGTGGCGGCGATGCTGACCAGGTTCACCGGCACCATGACCGAGGCGTATTCGCTGAAGCCAATGCCAAAGTAGTCGGCGGAAACGATGTTCACCAGGTTGGACACCACCAGCGGCAAGCTCGCGGTATCGGCGATGAAGCCCGCCGCCATGACGAATGCCAGCGTCGCCGCCGGGGAGAAGCGCAGGGCCAGCAGCATGGCGATGACGATCGGGGTCAGGATCAGTGCCGCACCGTCGTTAGCGAACAGCGCCGAGACGGCGGCGCCCAGCAGGATGATGAAGGCGAACAGCTTGCGGCTGCTGCCATTGCCCCAGCGGGCCACGTGCAATGCCGCCCACTCGAAGAACCCCGCCTCATCCAGCAGCAGGCTGATGATGATGACGGCGATGAAAGTGGCGGTAGCGTTCCAGACGATCTGCCAGACCACGGGGATATCGGAAAGGCTCACGACGCCCGCCAGCAGCGCCACGACGGCCCCCAGTGCGGCACTCCAGCCCACTCCCAGCCCTTTGGGCTGCCAGATGACGAGAACGATCGTCACCAGGAAAATCAAAAATGCGATCAGCATGACTACAACTCAATCAGCGAAGGGAATTCTCAAGCACAAGCAACAGGGCTCTGCGGCCGCTCGCCCATTTCGGCAAGGCGCAACGCATCGGGGCTCAACCATTCCTGGTTGGCATCGACCACTCCCTTCAGCATCGCGTCCACCCACTGCGGCACTTCGGGGTGCAGTCGGTAGTACACCCACTGACCCTTGCGGCGATCCATCAGGATTCCAGCCTCGCGCAACTGGGCCAGATGCCGGGAGATCTTCGGCTGGCTCAGCTCCAGCGCGTGGGTAAGTTCGCAGACACAGAGTTCGCCTTCACGGGCGATCAGCAGGGTCATCCGGGCCCGGGTGTCATCAGCCAGGCATTTGAAAACGATGGGGGGAGTCAGTGTTTCCCGCATGTGACCTCCTGGGGAATGCGTGTACGGCCAATATCTGGAAATCCGAATATATGCCAATTCGAATATACGGTAAAGCAGATATTTACACTCGCCTCGCCTTACGGGACGTCATAAAACTGGAAAAAGCCCTCGCTTTGGGCCCTATACTGGCCGTCGATACCATCCCCAGAGTCCCCAATGAACCAGTCTGATATCTCTGTCCGATTGCTTGGTACCGATCAAATCCAAGGCCTGGCTGCGCATCTGACTGCAGCGGGCTTGCCGACCCAAGACCTTTTGCAGCCCGACCGAATGTTCTATTCCTGTAGGGGCTAGTGATTCTGACACTTTATTCCGAAGATCCTGAGCCACTCGCGCTGGTGATTCTGACCCAGCCACTCCAGTGGTTGTGACCCACTACGCTGACGATGCTGACCCTCCACCCAAGCGCTAAATCTGCTCCCCCTCACGACAGGTCACCGCAATTAAATGACGAAGGGGCCATCGCCCCTTCGTTATCGATGATTACGTCTTGGCTGCTTGTTTACGCAGTGACTCGCCCTTGAGTCCTATTCGGTGTGACCGGTGGACGATACGATCTAGGATGGCCTCGGCCAGCGTGGCGTCGTTGAACATGCTGTGCCAGTGCTCAGTAGGGAATTGGCTAGTGATGATCAGCGATCCGGCCTGCATCCGCTGATCGACAATATCCAGCAAGGTATATCCCACCGTGGGCTCCACCGGTGCCAACCCGAAGTCATCGAGGATAAGCAGGTGAGCTTT